>NYZG01000363.1 GCA_002687025.1 Candidatus Poribacteria bacterium | reverse complement strand
TCGCCGTGGCCGCCACGGTGTTTGCCCCCTCGCGCAGCCGCACGGCGGCGGTGCGGAACGTCGTTCCCTCGACGAACGCGGGCGTCGGCGTCTCGTTCACGAACACCGTCACGGACGCGCCGCTCTCAATGCCGGTCCCTGTGACGACGAAGTCTGCCTCGTTCGTGATGAGTGGCACATCGAGCGTGGGGGCGTCGGTGCTGGCGTCGCGCTCGAACTCGAACAGCTTCGTGTCGCCTTCGTTGCCCCGATTGTCGGTCGCGCGGACGAGGAGGACGTTGTGGAAGTCCGGCACGATGTCCGCCACCTCCAGCGTGGCGATGTCGCCGGCAATGGTGAACGCGATGTCCTCGCCGTTCAGGGTGCCGATGACGCTCGCAACGCCGGACAGATCGTCCGTCACGCCGAACTGTATCGTCGCCGTCTCGCCACGGATGTGCGGCGTGAATCCGGTGACGAGGCGTACGCCGTCGATCTGCGGGTTCAGGAGCGACGGCGCCTGCACGTCCGCCAGACGCTCGTCGAAGCTGACCTCCGAGGTGAACACGCTCTCGTTGCCCGCAAAGTCCGACGCCGTGACCCGCACCGTCACCGATGATCCCGTGTCGAACGGCGCGTCGGGCGTCGCCGTGAAGCTGCCGATGTCGGCGTCGTACACGAGGGTGGCGCCCGCGTCGGACCCATCCAGCTCTATGGCGATGCTCGCGGGATCGACGCCGCTTAGCGCGTCCGTTACCGTGCCGGTGAAGTCGGGCTGCAGATTCCCTGTCACCGAGGGCGTGACAAACCCAATGCTTGGCGTCGCCGTGTCATACAGGACACGCACCGGCGCGGACAGCGGCGACACGTTCCCCAGGTCGTCCCGCGTCTGTAGCTGGATGAGCTTCTCGCCGTCTCCGTCCAACGGGACGTCGAACGCCCACGTATCGTCGTCGGTCGCGACGGTCACGCCGACGATATTGCCGTTAACGAAGAAGGCGATTTCCGTGCCTTCTGGCGCCGGCCCATCCACGGGGAACGGCGACGTGTTGACCACGGCGAGGAAGCTGGCGTTGGGATCGGCCCCCTGGTTCGGGGCGGCGGCCGTGTCACCCGTGCCGAAGGCCGCCGAGGCGACTTCCGTGATGACGGAGAACGTGCCGGTCCCTGTGGTCTCGTTGCCGGCCTTGTCGGCGAAGGTTGCTTCAATGGTGTGGTCGCCGGCCGGCAGTTCCTCCGCCAACGTCGCCGTGGCCGTTCCGCCGCCAACGTCGCCGTGGCCGTTCCGCCGCGGTCGTCGCTGGGCAGGTAGTCGGCGGCGAGCGTCTCGCCGTTGAGGGTCACGGTGACGCTGTCGGGGTCGATGCCGGACTCGCCGTCGCGGACGACGACCGAGATCTCTTGGGCGGATGCGACATCGCCCTCGGGACTCGCCGAAACGAACAGCGGAGCCGTCTCATCACCCGCGGTGAGGTCGACGGTGAACGTCCACGAGACGGTGGAGGACAGGCCGTTCGTCTTGCTGGCCTCGAACGTCGCGAGGTATATCCGCTGGTCCACGAGCTCCTTCGTGCCGGAGAAGGTTCCCGTGTTCTCGTCGAAGACGATCGATATGGGACGACCGTTGAGCCGTATCGCAGCCGCGTCGATGTCGCCGGCGCTGATGCCGAAGTTGGCCGACCCGGATATCACCGGCGTCAGCGAGGACACCGTGGACGCGCGCTCGGGGCTCACGACCGCGAGGACCGGCGGAATCGCGTCGACAATCACCTCGATCGGCGATGACGGCTCACTGACCAGCCCGAGTGCTGCCGTCGCTGTGATTCGGTTCGAGCCCTGCGCGAGCGTTAGGTTCGCGGAGAACGTCCCGTCGGGGCCGACCGTGGCCGAGCCCAACGCCTGGCCGTCCGCGTTGAGGAACGTCACCGCGGCTTCGGGCGTGTCGCTTGTGCCGGAGACCGCCACGGCCTCCGTCGGCGACGAGGCGACCGCACTGAGAGACGGCGCTGCAGGAGCGACGTTCGTCACGCGTAGTGATGTCGTCGCTGCCTGCCCCGTCTCTGGGACGACGCGGATCGAAACGGCCTGGTTCTTTGCGTCCGAGACGTCCGTAACGCTGTCCCAGACGATCTGCTGTCCACCGGAGGCCAGGCCCGACAGCGCGCCGACGGTTGTCGCCGGAGCCCACTCGCCGCCTTCGGCAGCCTGGTACCCGACCACGACGCCGGCGCTGCCTTCGGGGTTGGGGTTCACGATGGTGAATGTGATGGGCACCGCGCCGGACGACGCCTGGGCCGCCAAATCGGATATCTCGATGAGCGCTGGATTGACCGTCGGGCCGTCGCCCTCGAACGTAGCGATCTCCGCGCCAATGGCCGCGGACACCGACATCGAGTACTCCCCGACGCCGAGACGCAACTCGGTGGAGTAGGTGGCCCCGGTGAGGAGGTCGCCGTCGCCGGTGGCGCTCATCGACAGGCCCTCCAGCGTCGTGCCGTTCCCGTCGTCCACGCTTAACGACACGCTTTCGGGCGCCGTCTCGTCCGCGTTGACGATTACGGCGACGAATGTGTAGGCGTCCTCAATGGTGCCGGTTGCCGGGTCGGCGTAGCCGGCCGCGATGTCAAAGCCCGCCCCCGCTCCACCGTCGGCCGGCAGCACCGTTACGAGCAACGTGCGCGCCGTCTCTCCCTCGCGGTCGTCCCGTACGGTGAACTTGACGGTGTACGTTCCCGCGTCACCGACCTCGGGGCGCAACGTGAGCTGCGCGGTCGCGTCGTCGGCCAGGAACTGCAGGCGATCGCCCGGGAACTCCGTCTCGATATCCACGGTCAGCGGGTCTTCGTTGGGGTCGGTCACACCCGCGAGCAAATCGACGACGACTTCTTCGTCTTCGAGCAACGAGACGGGTTCCGGCGACGGCACGACCGGCGGGAAGTTCTCGCCTTCCTGGACGGTGACCGTCAGCGTAGCCGTGGCCGTTCCTTCCTCGCGCCCATCGTCGGCGGTGAAGGCGAACTCCAGTGGGTCGGGCTGCGCGTCGCCGATGGCGGGCGTCCACGCGAACAGGAACGCCTCGTCGTCGAGTTGCGTGATCGTCGCGCCGGACGGCTGGGGAGCCACCGTCAGAGTGACATCGTCCTCGTTTGGATCGGTCACGCCGATGGTTACTTCGAACGGCTCCTCCTCGGTGGCCGTCTGCGACAGCAGGTCGGCGAATTCAGGCGCCTCGTTGGGCGCCTCCGTGACGACGGCAGTTACATCCGCCTCAGTCTTGAGCTGGCCCGTGTCGGTGACAGAGAGCGTGAATGAGAAGTCGCCGGTACCCAGCGGGGCCTCGAACGCCAGCGTCAGCTCCGGTCCTTCCGCGCCGTCCACGAGGCTGAAGCGGACCCATTCGGGAACGCCCGACGCTCCGAGCGTGACGTCGTCACCGTCCAGGTCGCTGCCCTTGACGATGAACCTGGATTCCACGGTCTGCTGGATTTCGATGGAGCCCAGCACGCCGGAGCCGTCTCCCTCGTCGAGCGAGGCGAACAGCAAGGCCGGCGCGAGATTCACATCGATTACCGTGATGGAGAAGCCGGATGTCGCCACCTGCTCCGCGTCGTCGATGGCCGTGACGGTGATGGCGTAGGTGCCCGAGCTCCCGTAAGAGATTTCCGGCCAGCTCACCGTCCCCGATGCGGCGTCGAACGTCGCTCCCTCCGGGAGGCCCGCCACCGTGAGTGCGACGTCGCCACCCTCAGGGTCGCTCGCGGATATGGCGGCCTCCGCGCTGCCGCCTTCATCCACCTCGATGCTCGCGATCGCGTCTATAACGGGCGGGAGGTTCACGTCGGCGCCGACCGTGATGAGCGTAGACGCGCTCGCGGACTCTAGCGAGTCGTCCGCGGTCCACTGCACGGTGAAGAACTTGCCCTGGATCGTGTCCGGCACCGGGAACGTGAACGTGTTCACGAATGCGCCAGCATCCGCCGCCGCGGTAGCGGTGTTGAAGCTTCGCAGAGCGCCGCGCACCGCTGATCGCACGTCAGCATCGGTCGACTGCATGGCGCTGGAGATACTTACATCGTCGCCCTCGTTCGGGTCGACCGCGGTCACCTCGATGGTGACGTCTTCCCCAACCTCGACGACGAGGTTCGCCGGCGCGGAGATGGCCGGCGGCTCGTTGTTGCTCTCGGCGGTGACGATGAACTGCGCCTCGACCGGGTCGTTGATCCCATCGGTTACCGCCATCACGACCGTGTACTGGGCGAACAGGCCGCCGATGTCCGCGACGCCCACCGTGAGAGACTTCGAGGCGGGGTCGTACGTTACGGACGGTTCGCTGTCGCCGTCGCGCCCGGATTCCTGCACGACCGTCGTCACCTCGAACGAAACGGGGTCGTCGTCGGGGTCCTGCACCGACGGGAAGACGGTGACCTCGGAGCCTTCGGTGACCACGATCGGCGTGATGCGGCCCACGACCGGAGGATCGTTCTCCTCTACCGGCGCGGTAACTATCACTGCGAACGAGACGGAGACTGAATCCGCGGCGTCGTCAGTGACCGTGCTCACCGTCACGGTGGCCTCGCCCGCGGACAGCAGGAGTATGTCGAGAACCGTCCCGGACAGGGCCGTCTGCGCGACGTCCGGCGCGGACGACGTTGCCGCCATGGCGATTGCCGCCGTGGACAGCGGCTGCACGAACACCGGGTTGTCGCCGCCCAGTTGGACCGTGACTGGGACCTCGCTGATGAGACCTTCGATGTCCTCGAGGACGCGCGCCTCGTTCACGACGGGCGGAGGCGCCGGATCCACCGATATCTCGACGAGCGCGGCGCCCGAGACGTTCACGCCGTCACTCACCTGGTAGATGAACGAGTCCTGTCCCGTGAACCCCTCGTTGGGCGTGTAAACCCGAGAGGCGCCCTCGCCGGCGAGCGTCCCGCCTGCCGGAGGCGCGACGATGTCGTAAGTCAGGGGGACGCCTTCGGGGTCCGCCCCCACAAGGGCCAGTGTCGTCGGCGTGTCGACGACCGTAGTGAACGGCCCCGCCGGGCCAGCCGTGGGCGGGAAGTTGGGTAGTGTCACGACGATCGAGACTTCGAGTTCGTCGGAAGCTGTCGCGGTCTCGCCGCCCGACTCGAACGCGATGACGGAGAACGTGTCCGCGCCCTGGAACGAGGCGGCCGGCGTGTACGTGATCGTCAGGTCGCCCGTCTGCTCCACCGTGCCGCCCACAGGCGAAACAGCCCCCAACTCCAGCGTGTGCGATTCCGTGTCCGGGTCGGTGATGACGAAGGTGACGTCGACCGGCGCCCCCGATGTCGTCGCCAGCGTCGTCCCAACCGCATAGTCGACCACGGGCGGGTCGTTCACGGCGACGACGTCGATTTCGACGGAGCCGATCTCGCTCTCCAGCGTGCCGTCACTCGCGTGGAACGTGAAGGTGTCGGGGCCGTAATACTCCGCCGACGGCGTGTAACGCGCGATGCCGCTATCGGTCGAAAGGAGTTCGAGGACGCCCTGCGCGGGCTGCGTGTCGATGACGTACGTCAGGGCGTCGCCGTCAGCGTCCGACGCGCCCAGACCCAGGTCGATATCGACGGGCGTGTCTTCCAACGCCTCGACGGCCTGACCGGTGGCGACCGGGGCGTCGTTTACGGCGATCACGGTCAGTGTGAACGTCGCGGAGCCGCTCAGTTCTCCGTCGCTCGCCTCCACCGTGACGGAGAGCACGCCCGTGTAGTCGGCAGCCGGCACGAAGGTAAGCGTCTGCGTGGCGGGGTCGACCGAGAAGGCGCCGACCTCCGTCGTGTCGTCCCCAAGCGTAGCGTCGGCGGTGACCGTGTAGGTGAGGCTTTCCACGTCGGAGTCCACATCAGACACCTCTAGCTCGACCGTGAACGGGGCGTCCTCGGATATCGCGTGATCGGCGATGGTCCCGACCGTCGGCGCGTCGTTCACCGGCGTCACCGTGAGAATCCCCGACTCGCTGACCTCGAACTCGCCGTCGCTGACGGTGACGGTAACGATGGCCTCGCCGGAATAGTCCAGCGCCCCAGTGATACTGAGGATTGACGTCGCGGTGTCCAGGCTTAGCGTGACGGCGTCCGCCGGATCTGCGCTCGTCGTGATGACCAGGGCGTCAACGGCCGTGTCCACGTCCGAGAGTTCGAGCGCCAACTCGAGCGTGGCTTCCTCCGCCATCACAAATGCCGACCCGTCAAACGACGCGACGACCGGTGCGTCGTTCACGGGCGTCACGACCAGCGTGAACGACTCAGAGGAATCGAGCGATCCGTCGCTCGCCGTTACGGTGACGACGGTGGTGGAGTCGTAATCTGCCGCGGGCGTGAAAGTGAGAAGGGACGTCGCCGCGTCGTAAGAGACCGTGCCCGCCGCGGCCGGCGTCGCCGTCGCCGTCACATCGAACGTCGAGCCCGAGGTCACGTCGTCCACGTCGTACACCGTTACTTCGACGTCAAGCGGCGTGTCTTCCACGGTCGTCTGCGATGAGATCGCGTCGATAGTGGGCGCGTCGTTGTCGCCGGCAATCGACACGAGGAACGTAGCCGTGCGCACGCCCTCGACGGTGGGGTCGAAGCGGCCGACGGTGATATCCACCATCGTGCTGCCAGCGGCAACGTCGTCCGCGCCGATGCGCACGACGCGTGTCCCGAGCAGTTCGGCCTCGCTGGTGTCGCTGTACAGATCGGCCACGACGAAGGCGCCCTCAACGACGCCGATCGGTGAGATCAGGCCGCCGAGCGTCGTCACGAAGGAGCCGTCGGAGCCGACGCCCGTGAGGATCGACTCGCCGGAGTCGAGGTTTGTCAGCCGTACAGCCGCGCCGTCGACGAGGAGCGTGCCGGTCGTGTGGACAGAGCCACCCACGGCCAGCACCGGAGCAAAACCGGCGCCTGCGTCGCTGGCGAACACGATCACCTCGACCGGCCCGCTCTCGTCGGTGTTGTAGTTGGACGCGGGCGTGATCGTCAGCTCGTGATCCACGACCTCCAGCGTCAGTCCGGGCGCCGAACTGCGCGCCACGAAGTAGACTGCGGAGTCGCCGGTGGACACGCTCAGAGGCACCGTAACCGTCGTGTCCTCGGTGAACTCCTGATCCGATATGGCAGAGACGCTTGGCAAGAACGGCACGAGCAGGATTTCCATGGGCGAGACGGCCGGCTCGCTGGGCGACACCAGCACGTCGAACGGCGCGACCGACTCGTGTCCCTCCGCGCTCGCGGAGGCCAGGTACAGGCCCTCCTCCAGCGTCACGCGGAACGCGCCCGAGTCATCCACCGGCACGTCGACGACGAACGTCGGCGTTGCGTCCACGCGCTCGAGGCTCAGCGCCGCGCCATCCGCGGTCGCCGAGAGTCCGTACCCGTTGTGCGAGAGCAGCGACCCCGTGATTACCGCGGCATAGGGCAACTCGGCCCACTCGTCGTTGGCGAAGAGCGTCTCCGAGACCGTCGACAGGTTCACCGTGCCGACGTTGTTCCGTCGGTATTTCAACGGGATCGGCAGCGTGTAACCGGCCAGATCGCCAATCGAGTCGATGGCCTCGGCGGTCAGGTCGTAGTCGTCGTCTGGCAGCGCCTGTAACTCGGCGACATCGAACTGTCCGAGCCAGTAGGACGCGTCCTCGGTCGGTTCGGGCAGCAGGAATACCGAGGCGATTCCCACGTTCCCGCTGTCGATCAGTTCGCGGAACATCAGCGAAGCGAAGCGGCGCGACAGGGCCGGGTCCCGCGGGTCGACGACGCCCTCGGCGGGCAGACCAAGCGCGGGCCCGATCTGCGATATGCGGGCGATGGCGCTGGCCCCATCGGTGACATCCACCCACTGGAAGTTGTAGGGGTCGGGTAGAACCCAACTCGACACCAGCGTGCCGTCCGCAAGCTCCACGTCACCGGCCAGCGTAACTTCGTAGACGTACTGCACGACACGCCCGGGCGTAAGGGATGTCGGGCTCGCCGTCGCCCAGGTGTTCCCGTCTATCGCCACAAGCGGCGCGGACAGCGCGTTCAGGACCACGCCACTACTCGCGTCGCGCTCCTCGACGATCACGTTCACCGCCTCCACGGCCGGGAGCGACCCGGGGACACCGAGACCACCGGCCCAGGCGGCGAGGAAGTTCAGCGCGGCGGCCGAATCGAAGACGAACGTGTACGGCGCCAGCGTGCCGGACGCGACGCGCAACACGAGCGCATCCGCGCCGCCACTGCGGCCGTCCAGCGACATCGTCACGCCCGCGACATCGGCATCCGTCATGGCCAGGACGTTGAGGAGCGGCGCGGCGAGAACGCGCGGCACGTCGCCTGCGATATTCCCGATGTCCGTGACCAGGTACTCGCGCGGGAAGGTCATCGGATTGCCGAGATTGTCGGCCACAAGGGCGTTGCCGAAGTCGGGATACAGCACGGCCGTCGGATTGGGGTATCCGGGCAGCACTAGCTGCAGAAGCGTCGTCTCCAGCGCAGTCGCGAGGATCGCTTGGTCTCCGATCGGCAGGTCGGTCCCCGAGACAGCCGCCGCTGCGGCCTGCTCGGTAAAGGCAACCAGCGGGAGCGCGTCGAAGCCGACACCGTTCAGCACGATCTGCACGGGCGGCTTGACGTCGAGCGTGACCGTGGCGACGCCAGCGTCGATGTCCGTCTGTGAGAGGACGAGTTCCGTCGCGCCGACCAGGAACTCCCCGTCGTAGGCCTCGACCGTCATCGTATCGCCTGCCGTCACCACCGAGGCGAACGCGTCGAACAGCGAGACGGTGAACACTCCCGATGCGTCAGTGACTGCCGATGTCACCAGCTCGGGCCGAGACACGTTGTTGACCACGACATCCAGTCCCGCCACCGGCTCGCCGGAGTCGTCGAGCGCCGTTCCACCGACGACGTAGATGAGCACGTCGCCCGCCATGGCCGGGGACCACGCCGGCGATTCGTCGCGAGCGGAGTGGTCGGTGAGCGGCGTCGGGTCAGCGCCATCCGAGAACATGACGTAGATGTTCGTATCGCCGCTCCCGTCGATGGCATCGCGATCGGTCTCAAACGCGATCATGATCCCGTCGGGAGACCACATCGCCCTGCCGTCGTAGCCGGGGCTTTCTGTCAGTCGCGTCACGGCGCCGAGCTCTGGCGGGACCGTATAGATCTCGGGGTCACCATCGCGCCAGGAACCGAAGGCGATATTGGCGCCGTCGGGCGACCACGCGGGCCAGAAGTCCCAACCGAAGTCCGTCGTGAGTTGGTACTCGATCCCCGAATCCGCGTCCACCACATAGATGTCGCTGTTGTCGTCGCGGACGCTCTGGTAGGCGATCTGCGTGCTGTCGGGCGACCACGTGGGTCCGAAGTTCTCATAGGTAGAGTCTTGGGCGTCTGGGCTGAAGCTGAGCTGTACCGCCTCGAAGCCGTCCACGTCCATGACGTAGAGTTCGCCCAAGCCGGTGCGGTACGATATGAACGCGATGCGGGAGCCATCCGGGGACCACGCCGGCTCCCAGTTGTCGCCCGCATCCTGCGTTAGCTGCCGGACGTTCTGACCGGCCGCGTCCATTATGTAGATGTCGAAGTATTCGCCGCCGCGGGTCGAGGCGAAGACTATCTCCGAGCCGTCCGGGCTCCATGAGGGCCAGAACTCATCGGCTGCCGCGTTGTCGGTGAGTTGGGTTAGGCCGGAGCCGTCCGAGTTCATGGTGTATATCTCGGAATCGCCGTCCCGCCATGATACAAACGCAATCTTCGTGTCGGCGACGAACGCGAACGCAGTCGAGCACAGTACGGCCAGCAGCGCCGCCAGCGCCGCAACGGCCCATGCAGGTCTACTCGCTGAGCGCCCCATACCTAGCTCCCGACCTAGTGACTGTGTCTCTGATCCCACTGCTCAGTCCATCCGGTACTTCGTCGCCATAGGATACACCAAAGCGCGTCCGCGCGCTCCGGGCACACGGGCGCGACTCTACGCCATCCATAGAACTGGAATCGTGGCGGAATGTTCAATGGGAGCGCAGACGAGGCCGGCGGCTATAGGTAGCCCTCGAAGGCGAGCTGCACGCGCGTCTCCTGGCCCTCGTTGAATCCACGCGCGAACAACGCGCCCGTCTGATCCACGAATGTCCAGAAACCGTTGAACCCGCCGCGCGCCGGGCCTCTCAGCAAGGAGATCGTCCCGTAGAAGCCCGGGGACATGTCGTACTCGACGCCTACTTCCCAGTCCCAGAAGCGGCTGTTCGTACGCATCATCATGAAGTTCGTCTTCGGCCCGGTCTCCGGCGGTATCGGGAAGTTCACGTTGCTCGAGCTGCCGAACGCGGTGTTTGCGAACGTCGTCATCGCTCGGTACCGGTAGGGGTCCTGGTTGAGCGTGCGCTCCCACCGGAACTGCATCTCCACGGAGTCGAACACGTTCACATCGCGATCATCCATGGGGAACGACCGCGCCGGGTCGAGTCCCGCCTCTGTCTGGAAGATCTGCTCGCTCCGCGACCGTACGACGAAGTACCCCCCGCTGACCGCGAGCCGTTCGCGCTCGTCCCAGTCGTATTCAAACTGGAGGTTGCCGAACGCGGACGCTCCCACCGTGCCGGTCGGCACGAGGAAGCTGAGCGTCTTGTCCCGGAACAGATAGCCGCGGGACCGGTAGTCGGCCTCGGTGCCGAGGGCCGAGTCGAGGTCGGGGTTGTCGAGGTCGGACCGAAGGGTGCTCAGGTCGTAGCTGAGCTGCAGCGTCTTGTGGACCGTCGCCCACGACATTCCGTCGTCCGGCACGTAGTTTCGGACGGCGAGAGTGTCGCTGTGCTGGTAGTAAAGCTGCGCATCGCTGCCGATGGCGCGCAGGTCGTACTGCCAGCCGTCGGCTGCGTCCGTCGGGAACCGAACCAACACCTTCCCGAGGTAGTCGCCGTCCGATGTGAATCGCTGGACCCGCTCGATCAGGGTCGTGTAAAGCCGCGCCGAGCTGTACCGGTACTGGGGTGGCAGGGCGGTCTGGCCGAGAGCGGGCGAAGGGTCGTCTTTTCTCGCGGGCAACTCCGTGGCGTGCACCCGCGTGTACACTGCCTTGTCCGCGACGAGTAGCGTGCCGTCGTTCTGGAATGCGATCGCGATCGGCTCTCGCAGTTCACCGTCCTGCGTTCCAGACACGCCGAATTCGCCGGCGTAGTCCCCATCAGACGTGAACCGAATCACGCGGTCGTGCTTGGTGTCGGCGAAGTACAGGGAGCCGTCCGGGCCGACGGTCAGCGCCTGCGCATCGTGGGTCTGTCCCAGTCCTCCACCGGTCGTGGCGAAGTGCGTCACGTATTCGCCGTCGGCGTCGAGCACGTAGATCGTGTCGAGATCGCTGATATAGAGCGTGCCGTCCGGCGCGACCGCCAGGAGAACCGTGCGTCCGAGATCGCCCACCTGGACGATGGCGGAGGGAGCGCCGGCTGGGGTGATGCCGCCCGCAGCCTGCTCGTTCCACGGCTGCTTCTCGGTCAGCGGCATGTAGTTGAAAGTGGCGACGTATTCACCTGCGGCGGAGAACTTACGTACGACGAGCGCGTAGTAGAACGCCGGTCGCTCGGTGACATCCTCGATGGGCACGAACGCCCGGTCAACGACGTAGATGTTCCCAGCAGCGTCCGCGGCGATGGACCCCGGCTTGAGTAGCGTCACGTCATCGAGCGTCGTGTTGCTGATCTCGAGCGTCACGCGGCCGGTCGTGTCCATCTTCTGGATGCGCTTGTACGTGGCGTCGGAGACGTACAGGGAGCCGTAGCCGTCAGCGTGGAAGGACGTGGCGGCGGAGAACTGGCCCGACTGCGTACCCTTCGAGCCGAATTCGGCGATGAGCCGCGCTTCCTGCCGTGCGTGTGCCGAGAAGGCAAGCGCGACGAGTAGGAGCGCCACAAGCGCGTGCGCGCGACCCGGCCGCATCAGGCGTCGGTTGAGGTCCATTGACTCGCTACTTTCTCCGAAGCGGCGACATCATCACGATGCCCCTGCATCGCGTCCAAGACCGCGTTGATGAACCGCGGCGACTCGTCGGCGCCAAACTGCTTCGCGAATTCCACCATCTCGTTGATGGTCACTGCGGCCGGGACGTCGGAGATGTACAGCAACTCCGCGCATCCGAGCCGGAGGAGGGCGAGGTCCACCTTCGCTATGCGGTGGAGCGCTCGCTGTTGCGCGTATTGTTCTATGAGGCGGTCGACGGTGTCAAGGTGCTTGAGCGCCAACGTCGCGAGCTGCGTCGCGAACTTCCGAACCGGCCCGTCGGCGGCCTGGCCTTCGTCCGATTGCCACTGCGTGCGCAGCAGGTCCTCAATGGGATCGAAGGTCGCGCTGAACTGGTAGAGCGCGACAAACGCGGAGTAGCGCGCTCGCGCTCGCGGACCCATCGAGTCCACTGCCATGGTCGCGTGTCCCAATGCCACAGGGAGGGCGTGAGGGCTGGCGTAGCCGGAAGCCCTCTACATGGTCGCCGCCGCCCGTGGCAAAGTAAAGACCGCGCGCGGCCTACCCAGCGGTGACGTGCTCCGCGCTGATCGTTGCGCCGCGGTCATCCTCGACGGTGAGATACGTCACGAGCGGGCGTTCGGGCGGCAGCGCGGCT
This sequence comes from Candidatus Poribacteria bacterium, assembly GCA_002687025.1. Lineage (GTDB taxonomy): Bacteria > Poribacteria > WGA-4E. Next base: position 12,579 of record NYZG01000363.1, on the reverse strand, counting down.
CGCACCACGCCGTCCCGGGCCTCGGCCGGCTTCGATGTCCACGCGCGCTCGTGCCACACGCCCGCGTCCGAGGCGTAGTGCACGCCCGCCGTTGCGATCCCTCGCCCGGACGAGTAGCGCGCGAACGCCCACCCATCGCTGACTTCAGTCCGCCCGATCGTCGGCAAGGGCTCGCCACCGAGGAGGTGTTGGTCGGCGAACAGCCCGATCTCGGCCGGCGCCCATCCCGGCTCATGCCCGTGGGCCATGCCGACCTTGACGCACAGCGTCGTGGGCCCGGTGGCGGCGCGGTAGCTCTTCTGGTAACTGTCCGGCGGGTAGGCGAAGTCGTTCGTCCCGTTCACCCAGAGCATCGGCATCGCCGCGCGCGGAAGGTGACTGGACGGGTCGAAGTGACGGATCCACGTTTCTCGGTGTTCCGGCGGAAGCCGCACGAACTCCTCGAGCCAGCAGCTGTTGTGATGGAGGAAGCCGCACCCGTACACGGGTATCGCGGCCGCAATCCGCGCGTCGATACCGGCGAGCATGCACGTCACGTACCCGCCCCAGGATATGCCCGTGACGCCGATGCGCAGCGCATCTACAGTCGCCTGCGCCGCGAGGAGCGACAGGCCGCGCACGACTGCGGCGACGGCGTGGTACGTCCACATCTCCCGCAGGCCGGCGTCCATCGCGTGGAACTTCTGCTCATGTCCCTGGCCGGGGCCGCCGTCCGACAGACGCTCGCCGTCGGGCCCGCGGCCGCTGAGGTCCATCGCCAGCGCGGCGTATCCGCGTTCGTTCCACATCCGCACCCATTGCGGGAACGCCGTCCCTCCCCCGCCATGCACAAGCACCATTCCAGGCGTGTTGTCGCCGCCATTCGTGGGAAGGCCGAAGTACGCGAACACGCGCGTGTCCCGCCCGCCATACGGCTCGCCGGCATAGTAGAGCGACGACTCGTCCCGCCACTCGACCTCGGGCGTCTCTCGCCATTCGGGAAGTCGCGACGCAAACAGCGAGTCGCGCTCCATGCCGTCGCCTCCGTCCATGTGCTCTCGACGTGTGAGCTAGCGGGGGCACTGAAGACGCCGCCTACGACGAGGCGGCGTCCTCCGAGCTTCCGTCGTCGATGCCTACCGGTACGCGACCACGATGCCCCACTGCCCGACCGCGTACGGCACGCCCGCCCCACTGGTGGCGATGCCTCGGAATGCCAAGCCTGTGGGAGACTTCTCGCGCAACCACGTCACACCGCCATCGGTCGTGTGGAGTAGCGCGCCTCCGGCGCCGGCCGCCCAGGCTTCGGTGGCCGACACGGCCTCCACACCGTACAGGTCCGACGCGTAGGCGTTCGTCTGCTTGACGAACCTGGAGCCGTCTGTCCAGGCGAGGATCGTGCCGCCGTAGCCGACGACCCAGCCGTGCTGCATGTCCGGGGTGAAAGACGCGGCGCGCAGTTCCTGGTAGACGTCGTCCGGCTTCTCGGCTTCGGCCCACGTCTCGCCGCTGTCGCTACTGTGAACGATGGTTCCGGCGGCGCCGACGGCGAATACGTTGTCATCGTCCACCGCGGCGACGCCGTACAGTGTGTTGATGGTCGCGAACTGCACGTTTCCGGTCCTCGACGCCCAATGCTGACCGCCGTCTTCGGTGCGGATCGCCTTGGCAAGGTCCCCCACCGTCCACCCGACCTTGCCGCTGGGCGCGAAGTCGATCGCGTAGGTGGCCAGGGCCAATTCGGCGCCGTCGTCGGACTCGATGCGCGCTTCGCCGCCGGTCTCGCTACGGGGATTCTGGATCGGCTCCCACGCGCCGCCGGTTCTCTCGAAGAAGGTCCGGTTGTCGCCGATGATGAAAGCGCTCGACGCGCTGACGGCCGACACACCGAACAACTGGAACGGCACCGCGATGCGCTCGGGTTGCCACGTCACTCCGCCGTCGGACGTGTGGAAGACGGTCCCGCCCGTGCCGACGGCCCAGCCGTTGTCGGCGTCGGCGAACGAGATCGAGAACAGGTCCGGGTTGCTCCACACTGAGCTCCACGTTGCGCCCGCGTCGGTGGATCGGACAATGGTCCCGAACTCGCCGACGGCCAGAATCGTCGAGCTGTCGAGCCACTCGACGTCGTTGAGGCGATTGAGCGTGGGTCGCGGGTCGACCGGCTCCCAGTTGTGCCCGCCGTCGGTCGTAAGGAGGACCACGCCGAATTCGGCGGATGCCGCGCCGTGCTGCTCGTCGACGAAGTTCATGCCCCAGATCGGCTCTGGCATGCCGTTGGAATTCGGCACGTTGGAGACGCCCTCTTCCCAGGTCTGCCCCCCGTCTGCCGAGACGACCGCGGCGCCGTTGCCGCCGATGGCCCAACCGCTCTCGCCAATGTACTGAATCGTCTTGAGGGACATCGCGGAGGGGCTCTTCATGTCCCGCCAGCGATTGCCGCCGTCCTCGGTGCTGAGGATCGTCCCGCCGTCGCCTACGGCGCTGCCGTTCAGAGTGTCCTTGAAGAAGAAGCCGCGCACGGAGTTGTTCATGCGCGTGTTGAGGGACTCCCAGGTCACGCCGCCGTCGGTGGTGCGGAAGATGAGCCCGCCGTCCCCGCCGATCCACCCATGGTCCGGGTCGACGAACCAGACGCCGTTGAGCACGTCTCGGGCAGGCGTGGGGACGAGTGTCCAGACCTCGCCGCCATCCTTGGTCTCGAACAGGACGGCGTTCTCGCCGACGATCCACGCGTGCTGAGCGTCGAGGACGAACACGTCGAGGAACGTGGAGTTTTTCTTCTCGGGCGGGAGCGCCGCGTTCAGGCCGCCGGTGATCCACGTCAGGCCACCATCGCTCGTGCGGCCGACCGCCGCGCGATTGCCGACGAGTATGCCGTGCTTGGAGTCGTAGAAGTCGATCGCCTTGATGTGGCGCGGCATCGTGTACTTCCGCACGTATTCCCATTGCGCCGCCTGCGCCACGCCGGCGCCGAGAGCCATCGCCAGCAGCGCGCATCCGACCAGTCTGAACCTGCGGCCCATCTGAATCCTCCGTCTAGCCCAATACCAACCTCGCGCCACCCGGCCCGACCGTAGCTGTCGCAACAATAGACGCGCCACGCACAAGAGCATTATAGAGACCGGGCCGAAGCCGGTCAACGAGCGGGAGAAGTCGGGACCTGCTATGCTGTCCGCGTCACCTATCCGAAGTCATGCCCCGCCCTTGCCGCCCTTCATCGAGAGGACCGTTGTCTTGCTGACAGATGGCATGGAGATCGCTAGCGATGTCCAGATCATGATCCTCGGCGTCTACCACTTCGCCAACCCCGGCCTCGACGCCGTAAAGGTGGAGGTCGACGACCACCTGGGCAGCGAGAGGCAGGCCGAGATCGTCGAGGTTGCTGACGCGCTCGCGGGATTCTCACCGACGAAAGTCGCGGTGGAACATCCCGCGATGGAGCAGTCTGAACTGAGTGAACGGTACGCGAGCTACGTCGCGGGCAGCCACGACCTGGGGCGCTCGGAGACGGAGCAGCTGGGATTCAGGCTAGCGGCCCGCCTCGGGCACGAGACGATCCACGCAATCGACGACCTGGGTAGGCTGTACATGGGGTTTGACCGCATGCTTGCCTACGCGCGCGAGCACGACCCCGAGTCGCTCGGACTGTTCGAGGCCGGAATAGCGGCGGAGGAGGCGGAAATCGCCGAGGAAAGCGAACACGATGGGACCGTGCGGGCGATGCTGCGTCGCGGCAACGCGCCGGAGCGCGATGCCAGCGGCCATTCGGTGTACGTGTGGTTCACGCGTATCGGCGCCGGGCAGTGCTACGTAGGCGCGGATGTCCTGGCCGCGTGGTACGATCGGAATATCCGCATGTTCACGCACCTGGCGCGCGTCCTCGAAGACGGCGACCGTGTCCTCGTCATCGTGGGCTCCGGCCACGCGCCGATCCTGCGCCAACTCGTCTCCAGCGCACCGGGGCTGTCGCTCGCAGACCCGTTGGCGTATCTGTGACTCGACGACGAGGACGCGAGGGCTCCCACGTGCGGCGACGGCCCACCGGACTGCGGGCGACGCGGGCCCGCCACGTCGCCGAACACCACTCTTGGCGCGCTATGCTGGCTTGAGAACCATCTGGATGGTGAGCTCGACGCCGGTCTCGTCCAGCGCGCTCTCGAATTCGTAGAGGCTGCGTGTAGACGGCCCATGTATCACCTCGCCGGCCATCGAGTAGACGGACCCGTGGCCGCAGTCGCGGTCGCAGTGGATGACTCCGTCCGCCGCGTCAGGGAGCAGCGGACACGCCGCGTGGGTGCACAGGTTCGCGAACGCGCGCACCGCCTCGCCGTCGCGCACGAGAAGCATTGCCGGGGCCGCGCCTCTGCTATCGAGCGTGACGAATCCGCCCTCCGCGCCGAGGGCGGGGTGGTCCGCGAGCTTGATGGACACTGCGGCGCCATCCCCCGAGGCAGGGCGGCTGCGACAGCCGGCCCAAGCCGCGGGCAGTGTGAGTCCCGAGGCGAGCGCGATGAACCTTCGTCGGGAGAGGCCGCGCGAGTCGCTCATTGGCGTCCATCGGTGCGTTGAGTTCAGGCGTGCGCGCCACGGGTCGTCGATCGCCGACGTCGCCGCCAGATGTCCACGGGGCCCCGCGCCCCGTAACGTTGCTGCGCGCGGATGCGCCGGCCGTCAGGCGTACGGGCGGACTGTAGTCGCCGCACGTGCTCGGCCCCACCGGTCGCTGCTGGCTCGCGCAGCACCGGCCGCCGGACGTTCGCGAGCGCGGATGATGTCCATGCCCGCGCGGCTTCCATGTCGACACGCGGGTATGACACGTGCGCAGGCGTAGAGGCCCACAGTGCAGACGACGCCGGTAGCATCCGGTACGGCAGAGCGGAGGCCAGGGCGACCGGCCCGGACGCTCCCACGCCAATGGCCGGCGCCGCCGTCTTCGGCATGACAGGTCGGCCGCGGCGCGCCACTGGCGGCCGACGGCGATCCGCAACGCCCCGCATACGCGCCCGCGCCGCGATCGACAGCGCGCGCGCGCGAGTCTCCGCAGGCCGTAGCGGCGACATATCGAGGCCGCATACGCCTCGCGTCGCCAGGCACGCCAGGGCCACGCACGTCAATGAGAGTCGTTTGGTGTCCACGACGTTTCCCCGACCATGGCGGGCTCCCTGATCCAGTATACCACTCGGGCGCCGCCCCTCCAATTGCGGCGATACACCCGCTGGGATAGCCTGCCGGCGCGACATGCACATGGAGGCGGCGGCCGTTGAAAGCGTTCCCCGTAACAGTATCGCTCGCCGCCAACCTGCTCCTGCTCGCCCTGACAATGTGGTTCGCCGGGTGGCGCCTCTGGCGGGGCAAACGGGATCGCGACCGTCGTCAAACGCTCATCGGCGCCATACTCCTCCTTGTCCCAGGCGGCATGTTCCTGCTGCTCGTCTGGCCGCATGCCGCATACCTGTGGACCGAGACCCTCTGGTACGCGCACTTCTCCCGAGACGGCTCGTCCGCGGGCTATGATCGTGTGATGTGGCGGGTTGTGTCGACCCAGTGGGGTGTTTTCTGGACATACGCGGCCGCGGGCGTTGCGTTCATCGCCGTCAATGTGCTGGTGGCGCGGTCGACATGCCGTCTGGCCGCGGGTCGGGAGCATTGGGCGGCCCACTCCACGCGCGCGTTCCACCGGTTCCTGCTCATCGCCGGCGCGGTAGTAGCGTGTGCCCTCGCGGGCATGCTGATGCGTCACTGGGAGGCGTTCGTCCACGCCGACGCGTACGAACAGGGCGCCGGACGCGTCCGCGCCACGGTGCACTTGGCCCCGGCCGTAATCGGGACCCCAGGGCACGAGGCCGACGCGGTCACCTGGAATGTCGACCTTCGCCGCGACCTCGAAACGGTCCAGAGCTCCGTGACGGCCGCGCTCGAGTCGGCGTTCGCGGACTCGCCCGACGTCAGCGTCGCGCGCGATGGTGACGCGGTCCTCAAGCGCGCGCCGGAGGCCCCGCACTTCACTGCGCGCGCGTACCTCCTCGCCAGCGACGCGGCCGACGGCTACGATGTCTTCCTCGAGCTGTCCGGGGCCACGATCCTAGAGCGCACCGACGACGCGAACACAGGACAGGCGTTGGGCTCACCCGCCGGGGTGACCGCAAGCGCCCGCTACGCCAAGTCCGAGGTGTTTCATGCGGCAGCCGACTCCGCCGGGCTTCAGGAGGCCGCGCGCTCGCTCGTAGCACAGTTGCCGCAGTCCGACCATCTCCGCGAGGGCTTCGCCGATCCGATCTTCCACCGCAACGTGGGCTACTACCTGTTCGCATTCCCCAAGCTGAGGTGGGTCACTCTGTGGGCGAAGCTCCTGCTCTGGGCGACTCTCGCCATCGTCGGGTACCAGTACCGCTACTACTACTACCGCGACACCCGTTCGATGCCGCGCGCCGTACGTGGCATCGCCGTCCATGCGACGGCGCTGTGGGGCGGCCTGCTCCTCGTGGGCGCCCTACGCGCGCGCGTCGCGGCGAGCGCCCTGCTGTACGCGACGCCAAGCCTCATCAAGAGCGGACGCGTGCCCTACGGCGTAAGCTACGTGGATCTCGTGCAGATCGGGGCGTATCGCGTCTACATGGTCGCCTTAGTCGCCTTAGTCGCCGTCCTGGCGGCGAATGCATTCCTGCGCAGGCGGCGTATCTGGTACGGGGTGGCCACGGCGTGGATGGTGACTTACGTCGCGATCGTGTGGGCGTATCCTGCTACCGTCTATCTGTTCCAGGTCCGGCCCAACCCGTTCCAGGTCGAGCGTCCGTTCCTGGCGAACCACATCGCCATGACCCAACGCGCGTACAACCTCGACGCCATCGAGCAGAATCGGACGGTCCGACAGCTTGCGAACTTCGACGACGTCGTCGCCCGCCCGGAGGTGCTCCGCAACGTCCAGCTGTGGGACCGCCGCGTGGTGTGGGAACGCCTGCAGCAGAGCCAGACGATCCAGCGGTACTACGAGTTCTACCCCTACCCCGACGTCGACCGGTATGAGATCGACGGCCGCCTACGGCAGGTGGTCATCGCGGCGCGCGAAGTGAACCCCGCCAAGCTCGCGACCTCCGACTGGCTGACCCGACGCGCGCGGTACACCCACGGCTACGGCGTGGCGATGGCGCCCGTGAACGAGGCGGAAGATCCCGGCGTGCCCCGGTTCTGGATCAAGGGCATCCCGCTCCAATACCCGGACGGCGAAGAGTACGAGCCGATCCACGTCCGACGGCCGGAGGTCTACTACGGCGAGATCACCAGGGAGTACGTGCTCGTCGACAGCACGGAGATGGAGGTGGACTATCCCGTGGAGGGCAAGTTCCAATACACGCGCTACGCGGGAACGGGCGGCCTTCCCGTCGGCCGCCGACTGGGGGTGCGCCGGCTTGCCTTCGCGTCGCGGCTGAAGGAACCGTGGCGCGTCGCCTATTCGCGCGCCCTCAAGCCGGACACGCGCGTAATGCTTCACCGCAACGTGCTGGAGCGAGCAAGGCGGCTCGCGCCTTTCCTGAAGTTCGACCCCGACCCCTTTCTGGTCGTCGGCGAGGATACCGGCAAGCTCTGGTGGATCATCGACCTTTACACGACGACGAATCACTACCCCTACGCTGCGCCCCTCGTGCCAAGGGATGCCGACGGCGCGCGGATTCGCGATCTCGGAGGGCCCAATCACGACGAGCCCGATCTGCGACGGCTGAACTACATTCGGAACTCCGCCGTCGCTGTCGTCGACGCGTACAACGGCGACGTCCGGTTCTACTTCACCGACCATGACGATCCGCTGCTCGCGGTGTACCGGCATCACTTCCCGGAGCTGTTCTCGCCGATCCACGCAATGCCCGACGAGCTACGGTCCCACCTGCGCTACCCGGACTACATGCTGTGGGCGCAGGCCTCGGTCTATGCGACGTATCACGTGCAGGACCCCGTGATATTCATCACGGGCGGCGATGCATGGAAGCTCCCACGCGAGCTGTTCCACAGCGATGAGCTCCAGCCGATGATGCCGTATTACACGGTGATGGACATGCCCGGCGACGCGGGGCCGGAGTTCGTCAGCGTCATCCCGTTCGCCCCGCCCGCCACCACGAAGCGGCTCACGGCGTGGCTGGTCGCCGGCTCCGATCGAGACAACTATGGGAAACTCACCTGCTACCTGCTCTCGCGCGCGGAAGAGGTCGACGGCCCCGAGCAGGTCGAGAACCGTATCGACCAGGACACCGAGTTGTCCGGCCAGTTCACGCTCCTGGGGCAGCGCGGCTCCGAGGTCATTCGAGGGAATCTGCTCCTCCTGCCCGTCTTGACGAAGGAGGGAACGCATGCCCTCGTCTACGCAGAGCCGGTGTACCTCAGGGCAACCGGCGAAGAGGGCGAGAGCATGCCGGAGCTCAAGTTCGTCATCATCGTCGCCGACGACAAACTCGGGTCAGACACGACGTTCCAGGGCGCTTTGCGGGCGGCGTTCCGCGTTGGCGAATTCGGCATCATCGCCGGCACAGTCACGGACGAGCGCGGAGACCCCGTGTCGGAGGCAGTCGTCTCGGTGTACACGGAGGCGGGCGATCCCCTGCCGGGCGCCGCGGTGACGGGCCCGTCCGGCGCCTATCGCATCGAGACGATCATGCCCGGCAGCTACGGGCTCAGGATCGCCCGCGAGCAGTTCCAGACGGTCGCGGAGGACATCGAGGTCTTGGCCGGATTCCCGCTGGACGTGTCACGCTCGCTGACGCGCACCGCGTTCGCCGGGCCCGCCACGCGCACCGTCGCCGACGTGGCGCGGTCCGCGAATGCAGGTCTCGAGGAGTACCTACGCGCGACCGGCGAAGGCCGCCTGCTCGAGGCCGCGGCGGCGCTGGAGCGGTTGCGCGGGGACCTGCGCGCGCTACGACGCTTGGTCGAGAGCAACGGAGCGGGCGTCTCCGATTGACCGACGCGCCCCCCGGCCGTATGATCCGCGCCTCGGGCGTTCCGCCCACCACGGGTACCGACCCGACGCACCCGGAAGGCCCGCGAATTGGCCAGTGCCGAGCATCTCGACATCCTTAAGCAGGGCGCCGCTGCGTGGAATCGATGGCGCCGCGACGCTCCCGGCGTCGTGCCGGACCTTTCCGACGCAGACCTCCGCCATACGCCGTTCGAAGGCGCCGAGTTCGCGGGCGCCAACCTGTCCGGCTGCGCGCTGAGTCAAGCCGACCTGGTAGAGGCGCGCATGGCCGGCGCGGCGCTGGACGCCTCCGATCTCCAAGAGGCGGTCCTGCTTCGCGCGGAGCTAACCGAGGCGTCCTTGCGCGCGGCCAACATGCAGCAGACGAACCTGCGTGGCGCGCGCATGATGGACGCCGACCTGCAAGAGGCCGCGCTGCGTGACGCGGACCTTTCCGGCGCCGACCTCACGGGCGCCGACCTTTCCGATGCCTTCATGTTCAACGTGTCTCTGCGAGCGGCCGTTATGCCCGAGGCCACCCTGCAGCGGGCCAATCTCTACGAGGCCGTCCTCGCCAACGCCGACCTCAAGAACGTCGACGCCTCCGGCGCGAACATGCGCGACACCGACCTCGGAGAAGCCGACCTGAGAGGGGCGGTGCTGAACGGCGCGGACCTCAAGGGGGCCAGGCTGGCGAACAGCGACCTGCGCCGCGCCGAACTCGTCGGCGTGGACCTTTCGGGAGCAGACCTGACCGGAGCCAACCTGAACCAGTGCAACCTGCGGAGGGCGATATTCGACGGCGCGACACTGGTCGGCGCAGACCTTAGCGACACCGGCCTGCGCGAGGCCGACCTCACCGGCGCGGACCTCACCGGGGCGGACCTGTCGAACGCGTCACTGATCGCCGCGCGGCTGGAGGGAGCCACGTTCCGAGACTGCCACGCTCACGGCGTGTCATTGTGGGCAGCCGAAGGCGTTCCGGCCGCTCAGGAGCGTCTGCGCATCACGCCCGAGGGCGCGCCGCTGATCGCGGTCGACGACCTGTCCCTGGCGCTCTTCGTTCAACTGCTGTGCGGGAGCGCGGCAGTGCGGGCCGTTGTGGAGGAGTTGCGGGCCAAGATCGTCCTGATCTGCGGCAGATATGACGACCGCCGCTACGCAGACCTCGACGACGTGCGGGCCGCCATTCACGCTCGCGGCCTGGAGCCGGTCGTATTCGACTTGCGCGGGCAGGTCACCGAGGAGACGGCCGCTGCCTTCGCAACGCTGGGCGCCGCCTCGAAGCTCGTTGTGTTGGACATGTCCGACACCGGCCGCCCGCCCGAGGCCCTCGTGGCGCCCCTGCGCGCGACGCGCGCGCCGACGCTTCCGGTAGTCCTGCGGGGGCGTGGCAATGAGTGGCGGGAGATGCACGCATGGCGCGCCGACGGCGCCAGCATACTGCCCATTCAGGAGTACGCCGACGCCGCCGGTCTTGCCCAGGCCATCGGAGCGGCCTTGCCGGCCTAGCGGCTAGCCGCGGGCGGTCACCACGTAGTACGCCACCGGCTCGTCCACGCCCTTGAGCTGGACATTCCCGCCGGCCGTCATGTCGAACGGCAGCTCGGTCGCGAGGCTGGCGCTTCGGTAGCTCTCAATGGCCGCATGGCAGTTCGGGCCGATGGCGACCTGACCCGGTCCGGCGTTCTCTTGCAGGCGCGCCGCGTGGCTGACGCCGTCGCCGATGGCCGTCAGCGATCCGGCCCCGCGGGACAGATTACCCACGGTGACGGCGCTCACCTCGATGCCAACCGATATCTGCAACGGCTCGCCGCCCAGGTCGGAGTCGCCCGCGGCGGCAATCGCCTCCAGCGCGAACATGACCGCGCCGTACGCGTACCGGCCTGCGTCGGGCGGGACGGCGTCCATGAATCGCTCCATGTCGGCGACAGTTTCTACGCTGTCGAGCGCCGCTGCGGCGGCCTCGTAGAACGGCGGGCCGAACATGCAGGTGGCGGAGTCACCGGCGTCGTCGTCGAAGTACCCGCCGTGGGATGTCGTGAGCGACCGCATGCGATCCACCCAGTGGCGCGCGCCGCCGATCGTAGCCTGCGGGTCCCCCACGCGCTGCACGATGTCGGCGAAGTCGTGGATGCCGCCCTGCACCAGCGCGATCTCCACCTGCCGAGGGCTGTCGAACACCCAGTGACCGATGGCCGGCCGACGGATCAGGAACTCGGCCTGGTCCGCAGGCAACGAAACGGATAGCTCCCGCTTCATCGAGTGATAGTGCGCGAGCTTCGTCTCGATCTGCATCGCCACGGAGTCGACGACGTCGGCTTCGGACGGGTCCAACGGCTCGCCACCGACGAGGAACAGCTTGCCGATGGTCGTGTTCGGATGGCGCGTGCGGTCTTCGAGCGTGACGCTATCGTAGTGGGGCGCGTCCTCGCCCGGGGAACCTACGATCCCGAGCGCGGCCATGGCGTGGACGGAATCGCCGACCTCGCCGGAATACTCGATGAGGTTGCCCCCGAGGCCTTCTTGCAGCAGGTAGCTCCGCAACGGAGCGTCCGTCACCGCGCCATCTGCTACGAAGACCGTGTTGACGCCGCGACTGTGGGCGAGCGACGACTCCTCGTAGTAGTCGTCGAGGTACACGACCGTCGCGCGCTCGGACGATGTGTAGGTCTGCAACAGCGCCAGGGCGTCGCCAATCCCATCGAGGCCCTCGCGATCCAGGGCCTCCTTGACTTGCGAGCGTAGTGTATGACGTTCCACTGTGGGCCTCTTAGCCTCCTGCTTCTCGTCCTCGGCCGGCGTCCCGGCGATGTCTTCGGCTTCGGCTTCATCCGAGTCCTGCGTGCCTTCGGCCGGCGGCTCTGAGATCGGTTCTGCCGCCGCCCCGTCGACTGCGTCGGTTGTCACGTCGGCGGCGGGCTCATCGCTGGTTGGTTCGTCGGGCGCGTACAGGATGGACTCCAGCCGCGCCTCGAGGCGTCGGAGCAGCTCTACCGCGCTCTCGGCGAACGGCGCGGGCTGCGCCATGCCCAGCAGGCCAACGTTGGCGCCGTCGCGCTCCAGGGGAACGGCTCGCACGTGGCTCCCCGCCACCTCGGCCGTGTACACTCCCGTTATGTCCCCACGCTTGCCCGCCAGGTCCGCCGCTAACGGCGATCGCAGCGTCTCGGGGAACCCCGCGGAGTAGTAGCTCCGCGCGCCTGTGGATCGCTTCAGATCCACCCACACGCCGACATTCTCCAGGTATTCATTGACGAGGTCGAGCGCTCCCGTGAGTGTGTCGTCGGGAGCGCCGTCGACGTTCTCGGCTACGTAGTCGCCCACGAGCGTGTCTACTTCGCCAATATATGAGGGCACTCTCGCTCGCGATCGTCGAGCTCGGGCCATTTCCTCTCCTAGCGGGAGTCTCACGCCTGGCGGCACGCCCGTGAGCTACTCCCAAGCGGCGGTCGCGCCTCCGCTGCCGGTCTCCAGACTCCCGGAGCGGCGGCAGGAACGCGGCGGCGAAAGCCTAGCATGCAGTCAGTGGATCGGCAAACTATCGACCGACGAAGGGTGTGGTCACAGAGTGTTGGTTCATGCAGCTTGCTTCTTCTGCCAGAACTCTTCCCAGCAGTCGTTGGCTCGTATAAGCCGTAGAGCAAGCATTG
>NYZG01000362.1 GCA_002687025.1 Candidatus Poribacteria bacterium | reverse complement strand
GTCGTCGAGGTCGCGTAGCGAGCGCTACTCTGTGTCGAGGAGTTCGCGTAGGAAAGCGTCGCCTGTCTCGTTGAGCGCAGCAGCGTCCGTGTGCGTGCCGAAGCTGATCGTCTCGCCCTCGCGCCACGGCCCGCCAATCGGCGCCAAGACGAAGTCCGTAAGCTCCTCGCTGATGCGCAGTTTCTCCGCGCGGCTTGGCGCCGCATAGAACGCCTGCATCAGAGCGTGCATCGTCGGCTCCTCGTCCCCGATGATCCGCAACGCCTCCTTCTCGCCCGGGTAGGGTCGCGAGCGCACGCGGAAGTACGTCATCATCAGCCAGTAGACGTTCGTCGCAAGCAGCAGCTCACTCAAGAGTGGCTCGGTGTCGAGACGATGTCGGACCTTGTCCAGAGCGTGCTGCTGACAGAAACGGTTCATGCCGATTTCGTGTTCGGTCAGCCGCGACGCCTCTGGCTGCCATCGTCGGGCGACGCCCTCGCGCAGCGCGGCGATCTGTCCGGTCGGGTCGTGGAGGATCTCCGCCGTCGCGATTGCGTGGTCGATCTCGGTGAGTGGCTCTTCCCGGCACAGGTCCTCCGTCGTCCGCAGGTTCATGTCGACGGGGACACCGCCGCAGTGAAAGTGGACGCTCTCCAGGTCCGCCGGCCGCTCGCGCACGATCACGAATATGTCGAAGTCGCCGCCCGGGGACGTGTCGTCCGATGACCTGCCACCGTATCGGGCGATGCCGAGCACTTGCGGATTGCCCGCGAGGCGTCGTATCAGGTCGGGGAGATCGGTCGCGATCACGGGGGCGCCCTCCCGGCGCGTGGTGGCGTGCGGGTAAGGAGGTTCTCAGGTTAGGCAAGCGTAGCGGCGGGCGCAACAGCGGAGAAGGCAATGAAGCTGGGCGTAAGTCACCAGGCTCCCGACATGCTGACGCCGGGACGGCTCGCGTACCTTCGACAGATGGGCGTGCAGCAGGTCGAAGTGCGCGCGCCGTCCGATTACTGCACGTACGACAACCTGGTCCGGATACGCGAGATGGTCGAGGCCGCCGGGCTGGGACTGTTCGAGGTGATGCGTTCGGATCGGTACAACTCGGAGGCGATCGCCCTCGGTCTGCCGGGCCGAGACGCGGAGATGGAGCGGCTCAAGCAGTTCCTGCGCGACCTCGGACGCGCCGGCATCGACACGACGACCTACGCGTGGCACACGGGCGGCGTCTACGCCACCGGCAGCACCACCACGCGCGGCTGCCGCACGCGCCTCTTCGAGTTGGACGAAGCCCTCGCGCGGCCGAACGCCTACGACCGCGAATACTCGGACGACGAACTGTGGGAGAACTACGAACGGTTCATCCGCGAGATCCTGCCCGTCGCCGAGGAGGCCGGCGTGCGGTTGCAGCTACATCCCAACGACCCGCCCGTGACGCATCAGGGCGTCGCGCGCATCTTCCGAAGCACGGACGCGTTCGCGCGGGCCATGGAGCTCGCGGGGCACAGCGATCACTCCGGCATCCTGTTCTGCGTAGGTACGTGGGGCCAGATGACGGGCGAGGACGGACACGGCGAGGACGTCGCGGCGGCGATACGCGAGCTCGGGAGTCGAGGACACATCTACCAGGTGCACTTCAGGAACGTGAGTTCCACGCTGCCGGACTTCCACGAGACGTTCCCCGAGGACGGCTACCTGAACATGTACAGCATCATGAAGGCGCTCGCGGAAGTCGGGTTCGGCGGCATGGTCGTCCCGGATCACGTTCCTGTGTGTGAGGACAGCGACGCCGCGCCGCGGACGGGTGAGGCATTGGTGTTCGGGTACATCCGCGCACTCATGCAGGCGGCCGAGACCGAGGTCGCGGCAGCGCAGGCCTGACTCACTCGGTGTCGGGCAGGGCCGCGGGCACGATCGCGCTCAGCGTGCCCAACTCGCCGATGGTCGAGACGCCGAAGCGCTCGCGCTTGGAGTAGTAGTAGAGCTCCGCGGGAAGGTCATCCAGGTCGGCGATCACCCGACGCACGTCCGGCCCGACGGTCCTCACGGGAAACCACGGGCGGTCATTCAGCCCGTCATTGCCGACGCGTCGCCATACGCGATAGCCGACGACCCGGTCCAAGCCCTCGCGCGCCTCGCGCGACGCGCCCACGCGTGAAGGCTCCCACGCGACGATGACGGAGTTCCCCTCGCCTCGCTCCGCGGTTACGGAACGCGGCGATTGAGGCGCGCCGGGCGCCGCGAAGGGCGTCTTCAGCGTAACGACCGCCTTCTCGCGATTACCTCTGTACCACTCCACCACGAGGTCGGCCGCCTCAATCCAGAAGTGCACCGGCTGTCCCTGCCATGTCACCTTCACGAGCATGAGGCCGCGCTGACCGACGACGTTGATGTTCCCGAACGCGTTCGGCTTCCGCTCGTAGCCGTTCAGCGAACGCACCGGCGCGGCGTCGCGGTTCGGCAGGGCCATCTCGCCCGCGCTGTCGGTCTTGCCAGCAACGACCGGGGCGCCAGCCACTTCATTCGGGAAGTCGCCGTCCTCGAGTACGGGGTGAATCGTGACACCATCGGTCTGCGCGATGTCGCCCCCCGGGTCGATGCGCGCGCCACGCTGGAACGCCTCTATCCCCGCGCCTGGGAGCGGGCGGCCGTTGATGTCGAGCGCGCGGAGGACGACCGTCTCTGGGATGGCGAAGTAGTAGTCGCCGAAGTATCCACGCGGCTTGTCCCACGTTTCGTTCAGGTATCCCGCGTGAATCTCAGACCACAGGTTGGGGCCGTGCCAGTGCATCATCGTGTAGGGGCGGTTCATCATGTGGGTGATGGCCTCGCCGGTGTCCGGCGTGACGTGCGTCTCATCGCCCGCGTAGTCGATTTGGTAGAGGTCCACCATGCCGAGTTGGTGACCCAGCTCATGGGGCAGCGACCACTCGGTCTTGTTCCGCCAGTCGTGCGACGCCGGTTCCCACGTCTCGTTCCTGTCGTCGTCGTCGATCCATATCCAGCGGCCCTGGTCGTACCGGATGCCGTCCTCCTCGAATCCTCCCGCCGCGGCGGCGTCGACATCGTCGGTGTAGATGATCCGGTCGAGTCTCACGCGGGCC
Organism: Candidatus Poribacteria bacterium; assembly: GCA_002687025.1. Taxonomy (GTDB): domain Bacteria; phylum Poribacteria; class WGA-4E. The sequence continues at coordinate 6,498 of NYZG01000362.1, read as the reverse complement.
CTGATGCCGTCGGGCGCGGACGGATAGACACTCGCCTCGAACAGGCGATTCATGATGTCCAGATGCCATCGGTAGAAGTCCTCGAACGAGAACGTGCCGTACGCCGTGCGCGCCTCGCGCCACGCCGCGACGCGGCCGGGATGAACGATGTAGACGAGCCCCCAACCCCACGTCGGGTCGCGGGCGACGTTGTTCTCGATCGAGATCTCGTCGTCTGACGTCGCGACGCGGAACTCGACGTGATGCATGCCATCGCGCCACGCCCACCGGAGTTCGAACGTGATCTCATCAGTCTCATCCAATAGCCGGTCGTGAAACCCCCCGGCGATCTCCTCGCCGTCGATGAGCCATTCGTAGGAGAACCCGCGCGACGGCGCGAAGCCGACGTTCTTGACGTGCGCGGTGAAGGTGATCTCCTCGCCGGGCTCGTAGAACAGCTTGAGGTCCTGCACGACGCGCTCCGGCTCGTCGTAGGCGCGGTCGCCGATGTCTACGAGCGCCGGGGCGCCGCCGATTTTCGGGCGGCCAAGGGTGTCGTAGTGGACTCGCCCGTGCAGACCGGCCAGCTTGGGGTTCATCTCAATGTGCGTCACGGACAGGTCGGGGAGCGCGGGACGTTCGTCCCACTGCTCGCGCCTGTCAATTTCATAGCCGTCAACACCACTGCGCGGATAGACGGTGTACCGGTCGGTTCCGACATCGGCGAGGCTCGTCCAAACGACCAGGCGTGTCGCCTCGTCGCGGACGTAGCAGCCCTCGACGACGGAGCCATCCAACAGCCGCAGCGTGTCGGCCTTCGTCGAAGCGCTGTACGCCACCAGGGCCAGGATCGCGGCCGCTGCCCGCATGCGGTTCATGTCGGTTCTCCTCGCCGTGTCGCCGTGTGTGACGCGCCCGCCTGGTAAACGCGTCGGACGCGGGTGGCAGTATAGCCGGCAGGCGGGTCGTTCGCGTCGCGCGGGCCTGACCCGCCCGTGAGGCGGCGCTTCCGTGGGTCTACGGCCGGCTTGCCGCTTGCGGCATGGGGTGTAAGTCGGTAGGCTCACGTCCCGGTTGGCGCGGCGCCCAAACTCGTACAGATGGAACCCCGCAATGAGCACGAACGAGCAGGTGATCTTCGAGGAAGACTTCGACGGCGGCATCGACGAAGGCTGGTCGTGTCTGCGAGAGAACGAGGACCACTGGCGCCTCGCCGACGGCGGCCTCGAGATATGGGTCGAGCCGGGCGTGGCGGACACCGTGAGGAACGCCCTCGTCAGGACCGCGCCGGATCGCAGCGAAGGGACGTTCGCGATCGAGGTGACGGTGAGCAACCACACCTTCCCGATTCAGCAGTACGAGCAGGCGGGTATCACCTGGTATAGCGGCGGGAAGCCGGTATTCAAGCTGGTGAAGGAGCTCATCGACGGCGGCATCTTCATCATCCCCGGGCACGAGGCGATGCCGACCAACAGCGTGCGGCTGCGCCTGATCGTCACGGCCGACTCGTGGGAAGCGACCTACCGCCCCGACGGCGACGCGGAGTACAAGACCGCGGCAACCGGCGAGTTGCCCGCGCCGGGCGACGATCAGGTCAGCATTCAGTGCTACAACGGCCCCGCGGACGCGGAACACTGGATTCGATTCGAGGAGTTCCGCATCACCAAGCTCTAGTCGAGTGAGGGCGGCGCGCGGTGGCTATCCCGCGCGCCGTTCGCAGGGGCTTGCCCGTCCGACTATTGCGTCGGCAGCTCCAGGTCCACGCGCTCGCCGTCACGAAGCACGGTCACGGCGAGCGTCTCACCAGCTGTGATTTCCTGCATCGTGTAGGCTAACAGTTGGCTCTGCGTCATCGCGTCCGTCCGGCCGTCGAAGGCGACGATGATGTCCTCCTTCATGAATCCGGCCTGCTTCGCGACGTTGTGCGGGGGCCATTGCCCCATGCCGTCGACGCGCAGCCCAAGCGAATCCGCGCCGACGCTCGCGGCCGCGCGTTGCTCGTCGGACAGCGGCCGGAGGACGAGTCCTCCCGTGCCCATGCGTCGCACGTCCCAACTCGACACGCGCCAGGATATGTCGGTGTTCTTCCGCCATCCGGCGGGCAGCGTCACCGTCAGGTCGCGCGTCTCGGCGGCCTGTTGGGCGCGGATGCGGATGTGGTCGCCATCGTCTGCGTGATGCAGTATCCACTGGATGTCCGCGATCGACACGATCGGCTGATCGTCAACCGTCCTGATGACGTCACCTGCCTTCAGACCCGCGTCGTCCGCGGGCGACCCGGGCGCGACGGACGACACCGTCGCCTGTTCGAGGCGGTCCAGCTCAATGCCGATGACGCGTGGCGACGGCCACGGGAACATCACCTTGTCCGGCACGGGCTGCTTGGCTTCGCGGTACAGTCGCCGTTCGGCCTCGTTGATCTGGTGACAGTGCATGCAACTCTTGACGACCTCGCCGTCGTATTCGAGCTCCGCGCCATACTCCGCCAGCGACGGGTACTGCTCGGGACGCTCGTATCTGGGGGTGACAGGCTGCTTGCCGGCGAGGGTTGCGCGGTTGGCGGGGTAGTCGTCATGCAGATCCAAGGCCGCCTGCAACGCGCGGCCGAAGCCCGGCATCGACATGTTCTCCATCGCGTCCTGGCTGGATCGGCTGCCGAACCGGCCGTAGATCGTGCCGTCGGCGTTCATGAGGAACGCGGCGAATGTTAGGTCGTAGTCGAACTGGAAACGCGTCAGGTCCATGGCGTTCGCCTGCACCATACGCACGCGGACGAATTGCTCCATCAGGTCCCTGACTTCGGGGTCGTGACGGACAACCTGTCCGTCGAAGCCTTGGCAGGCGTGTCAGATAATTCACCGGAAGACGACGAGCATCGGCATCCCGCTACTCTTCGCCTCGGCGATTCCCTTTTCCATGTCGTTGTATATCCAGAGGCCGGCGTCTTCGACATCCGTCTTATCACCGCGGACCTGGTCGGCGCGCGTGATTTGCTCGGCCGCGCGAAGCGACAGCGTCAGCGAACACAGTATCGCCAAGGCGAGTACGAACTGGCGCATATGGACTTCTCCGTTCCCGGCGTCGGCGTGATGCCGACGGGTGAGCGTGCGGCGAGCTTAGCATCGGGGGCTCGCGCGCGGAAGCTCACCGGGCCTCGGCGCGGTCCCGGTTGACGGCGCCGCCTTGACGCGCCATCCCTACGCGGGCCGATGCGGCGCCGGCGTGTCGTTGGCGCGAAGTATTCGGCTCGGGCCGGCGGCTTTGCAGGGGCGCCACGCTCCACGATGCAGACGCCGGGCCGTGAAGGGAGCCTCAGCATGTCTCGGTGGAACGAGCTCGCGCATTTCCTCTACGGTAACGGGTTCTGGTACGCCGACCCGATCAGAGAGATCCACGGTATCCCCGAGGAGGATCTCTTCGCGACGCCTGATCCGGGCGGCCTCTGCATCCTGTGGCACGTTGGCCACGTCGCCCACCGCGAGCGGCTTCACTTCGAGCACATCATCCAGGGCGCCGACGAGGACGGCCTGATGCCACCGGAGTGCGAAGTGTTTGGGGCCGAGTGGGTGGCCGCGGAGGAGGTGCGCGCCGCGGTCGGCTCGGCGCAAGAGGTCCTCGAATGGGTCCGCGACGTGCGCATCCAGAGCCACCAATACATCGCGTCGCTGACCGAGGAGGACTTCCACCGGCCCGCGGCGAACGGCCCGCCGGACCTGACGGTCGCGCATTGGGTGTTTCTCACCGTCTCGCACGGCGCGCTGCACATCGGCAGGATTCAGCTCCTGCGGAACGCTATCGCGGGCAGGAGAGACAATCCGTGCTAGGACGCGGCCCGGATGCTCCGCGGGTGGGGTCCTCGGCCATGCCGCAGGCACTCGTCTTGCGCTACGGACCTAGCGGGCGAGCAGCGGCAGAATCACGCGATGGATCAGCGTCATCGTCCCGAACCAGCCGTAGAACAGCGAGCATAACACCAGACCGACCTGTCTCCACATTGGCGGGCGGATTTCCTTAGGCAGGAACCGCCGGTTCACGTAGAGCAGATGGAGCGGCGTAATAACCAGGATGTACCCGGCGATCGTGGCGGATACCAGGATCATCAAGAAGGGCGGCGCAAGGTATAGCGCCACGACGCCCCAGAGCACGTAGACCGTAAGCACGCCGTAGTAGATCCACTTCGCATCCGCTTCGCGCAGCCTACGGGCGCTGGCGAACCCCGTCCATATGATGTCGGTATAGCGGCGGGGCACCGAGTCCACCGCGGCAAGCTGCGTCGAGAACAGCACCCAGAATCCGCAGATTAGCGTGAGATGCCAGAAGATCGGTCGTCCCGTCGTCGCGGCGATCCCCTCGGCTTGAAAGGCCGCGGCAGACCACTGATCGATCACCTGACCTGCCGGGACGAACGCCAGGGTCAGCATGGCCGGCAGCGCCAGTCCGAGGAAGCATCCGCCCATCCATATGTAATACTGCTCGAAGCGGTTGTACTTCCACCACTCGCGGAAGCGGCTGACATTCCGCTCTGTGATGGGGAACACGGCGCCGGAGTGGGACAACGTCACGTTCTTGCCGCCGATCAGAGACGGGATGGAGCCTACAAGACTGCTCATCCCCCAGCCCTTGTCGCGCGCGTAGTTGCTGACCATCAGATTGCCCAGGCCGCCCGATCCCGCGTACGCGGCGAACGCGCCGAGTAGGAGCCAGTCCACCCCTGCGTCTCCCTTCGGCAACTGGCCAAAGCTGAGGAACCCCTTGAGCGTCGTCCACCACACCCGGGGCGGCACCAGAAACAGGTCGATCAGCACGAGATAGCCGATGATCCACACGACCATCAACAGCTCGCCCTTTTCGAGGGCGTTGTATACCTTGCCCCCGAATAGACAGATGAACAGGCACGCGAAGAACGTCATGTAGGCGAGCGACCGCACCAGACCTTCGTTCTCGGCGGTGGGCATCTTCCCCAGCAACACCGCGGCCAACGCCGTCGCGGCCGTCGCCGCCCACGCGGGCCACATGCCGATGACGTCGATTCCGAGGTAGAAGAACGCCCAGAACCTGGAACCGGGCTTGCAGCGCATGAACCCGCTGAATATGGGTTCGCCGGTGTAGATCGTGTACCGCGTAGCTTCGGTGTTGACCAGCATCTGGAGGGGAACCGCGAGCGTGGCGATCCACAGCAGAGACCCACCGTATCGCGCCGTGAGCGCCGGCCCGAGCAACCACTCCCCGGATCCGATGGACGCCCCAAGCATGATGATGCCAGGGCCGAGCACCGCGCGGAACGCGCCTCCGAATCGGTATGGCGGCGGCGCGGGAAGGTCCGCCACTTTCCAATCCGGCAGACCTCCGGCCTGCACGGTCTCGCCGTGCGACGCGGCACGATCGTCTGGTCTGTCGGGCGCGGAGTTCATGTCTATGTTGGTGATGTCAGAGCCGACGCTGTCGCCTCTGCCCTCCCTTATCCTCGGGCCGTCCCGGTGGGAACCGGGGCCGATCGGGATTGTGCCAGAGGGATCTCGGGAGGGCAACACGGTCCGTCACGCCCGTCACCTGCTCCGCGTCGTTCGGACGGCGCGCCCGGGTCGCGTCCAGCGCTCCTGCAACTGCATGATCGCGCGATTGTAGCTCCGCAGCATGAAGACGGCGCCGACGATCCACAGGACGTGGGCGTATGGGCTGGGCTCCTGAACATGCCACCACGCGGGGATCTTCACTGGCGGGTAGAGCGCAAACGCCTCCCCCAAGCCCCACCACATGAAGGCGATCACGGCGCACGCAGCGCCCTTGCGGTACACCCCAACGGCAACCGTCAGCAGCGCTATCCAGACCAGACCTGCCAGCACGAGGCCGACGGCGACGAGGGCCGGTCTCATCCGGAACCAGAAGACAGCGTCCAGAGGCGGGAGCAGGCTGCCAAACACCCCGAAGATGACCGCGGCCATCGTGGTGGCGTCGAGGTGTTTCCGCCAAGACGCTCGTGACCTGGCGCCGTCCGAGGGGTCCATCTCGTGCTCGGGCCGTCGCGTGAGACGCACAACCCCACGCAGCATCGCTGCAAGCGTGGCCACCAGGCTCCAGAGCATGGCCAACCCCATGATCATCACCATGGCCGCCAAGGCTCGTCCTGGTCCGGTCCTCGGCCTTCTGTCACCGTAGCCTACTGTCGCCACCGTCACGGCGGCCCAACCTATCGCGTCCGGCAGGTCCGCGAACACCTGGTGGGTGATGATGCGAACCGTCGTGAAGCCGGCATCGCGAAGCTGAACGACGTGGCTTCTGTCCGAACCCGAGCGGCCCGCGGCGGCCAGGAAAGGGTCCCCCTTTGCGATGATGACGCGCCCACCTGTGTCCCTGTAGGTCCGCCCGGCCACGATCTTCGGCGAGTCCGTCCACGCGTCGTCCAAGGGAGCCACCAGTCGGGTTGCGAGCGTGTATTGGCCATACCCGGCCATTGCGATGGTGACCCCGATGAATATGACGATACGGAGCAGCGGCCATAGCTCGACACGACTGGCTGGG
>NYZG01000361.1 GCA_002687025.1 Candidatus Poribacteria bacterium | reverse complement strand
TACGGGCGGAAAGGCGTTCTCCTTCGACGGCGGCACGCTGATAGCGGTGCCCAGCGACGTCGCAGTGGTGCAGCCGGACATCATCACGGTCGAGGCGTGGGTATATCCCGTGGACCTCGGCAGCTGGAAGCTCATCTGCACGCATTGGGGCGGCGCGATCGTCGGCAGCTACCATCTGGGCGTCGAGACCGGCATCCCGAAGTTCCACATCAACACGGGGGCGGGCACGTTCTTCGCCCCGGCGCTGGACCAGTTGGAGCTGGACACGTGGACCCACGTCGCCGGCACGTACGACGGCTCCGACGTGCGCATCTACATCGATGGCGAGGAAGCCGGGTCGGCGGGCGCGAACGGGGATCTCGAGTCCGGCTCCCCGGACCACGACGTCTGCATCGGCGGCAAGGCGAGCCGCGAGTTCCAGTGGAACGGCCTGCTCGACGAGGTCCGTATCAGCGGCATAGCGCGCAGCGCCGACGAGCTCAGCCCGAACCTGTCCGGCCCGCAGGCTGTCGAACCGTCCGCGGACACGTTGTCTACGTTGTGGGCGGCGTTGCGAAGCGCCGACTGAGCCCACCGCCTACGGTGTGCCATCGGCACATGCGACGGCCGATGGCCCGCCCCCGCTTCCTACCTGAATCGCTTGCCTTCGGGCATGTCCGGCTCCGCCTGTGATACGGGCGCTGTGTGCGCCGCCTCGGCCAAGCGGGTCATTTCCGCGACCAGCGCGGGGTGATCGCCCGCGATGTCGGTGGTCTCGTTCGGATCGGTGTCGAGGTCGTACAGCTCGAACGGCTCCGTCGTCCGCATCCGCACGAGCTTCCGGCCGCCCATGCGCACCGCCTGCTGCGGCCCGTCGTCGACGTAGGTCAGCTCCTGCCAGTTCCCCACGCGCGTGTATTCCCAATACAGAAACGGATGCTCCGCCTGATCGTCGGGTCTGCCAAGTAGCGTGGGAGCCAGCGAGACGCCGTCCAGGCCTCCCGGCAGATGCTCATCTGACCCGGTGAGCTCGGCGATCGTCGGCATGACGTCTGGGAAATACGTGGGCAGCGGCGAAACTGTCGCAGGCTCTATCCTACCAGTCCACCGGGCGAGGAACGGCACGCGGATGCCACCTTCGTAGAGGTTCGTCTTCTCGCCGCGCAGATCGCCGTTTGGCCGGAAGAAGTCGCCGACCTCGCGCCCTCCGCCGTTGTCGGAGCAGAACAGGACGACGGTGTTCTCGTCGAGGTGGAGTTCGGTGAGCAGGTCGAGTATCTCGCCCACGTGTCGGTCGACCATGTGGACCATTGCGGCGCGCCGTCGGGCGTCCTCGGGCCACGGCATGTCTTTAAGTTCCTGCCATGCGGAGTCGTCGTCGGGGATATGGTAGCGGCCGTGGGGAGGCGTCCACGGCATGTAGCACAGGAACGGGCCGTCGGCGTGCTCCCGGATGAAGCGTTTGGCAGCGTCCACGATGCGGTAGTGCGAGTATTCCCCGTCCGCCAGCTCGACCTTCTCTCCGTTGCGCCACAGGTAGTCGGTGAAGAAGTCGTGCGCGTGCACCTGGTGGTAGTAGCCGAAGAACTCGTCGAAGCCGTGTCGCTCGGGGACGCCGTCCGTGCCGACGTCTCCCACGCCCCATTTGCCGTAGCCGCCCGTGGCGTATCCCGAGCGCTTCAACATCTGCGCGAAGGTGTAGTCCTCGGCGAGCAGCGATATCCCGCCGAAGTTCCCCCGGACCGTCGTATGTCCCGCGTGCGTGCCGGTAAGCAACGTGCTCCGCGCCGGCGCGCAGACCGGCGCGCCGGAGTACGCGTTCGCGAACCGCATGCTCGACGCCGCGAGGCGGTCGATGTTGGGCGTGCGCAGCTTCTCATGCCCGAGGAACGACATCTCGTGCGGGCCGAGGTCGTCCAGGATGATGAGGACGATGTTCGGTCTATCCATGGGGTCTCGCTCCGAGGGCCAAGCGCGCGCCAGGGCGCTCGCGCCGACGGCGGCGGAGCCGACCGTCTTCAGGAATCCACGCCTGTTCATCGACATGGGTCGATTGTCGCCGGGCAGCCGCGCGCCGACAAGTCGCGAAGGGAAGCGACGCTAGGTGATGGCGACCACCTGTGGACGGGCGACCCGCCGGTAGTCCTCGGACAACATGCCCACCGAGAAAGAGCGATCCCCCGCGTTGAAGACGATCTTCTCGTTCTCAAACAGAGACGGGTCGCACAGGACGTCGAGGTTGAAGAGCCCGCCGAACGGCGGCACGCCTCCCGGCTCGACGCCGTCGGTGAGTTCCGCGACCTCCTCGGCCGTAGCGAAGCGCGTGTTACGCAGGCCGCAGTTGTCGCGCAGCTTCGTCTTGTCGAAGCGCCGGTCGGCGGGCATTACGAGCATGACGAACCGTCGCGCGCCGTCGGCGTCCTTGGCCCGCACTATGAGCGCCTTCGCGCCCTGCTCCAGCGTGTAGCCATCACGGACGCGCGCCGCTTCCTCGCTCGTTCGCACGGGCGCGTGCTCGAACGTCTCGTATGGCAGCCCGCGTTCTTCAAGGAGGTCCACTATGCGGCCGGCCGTCGGGTGTTTCATGCTGCCCATTCTGGCAGCGGGGCTGGATCGCGGCAAGCGCGCCCGACCGACATGGTGTGCGACCTCGCCATGCGGCATGTGTCGGCCACGGAATCGCTTCGCCTCTGCGGCGCCCAGGGATAACCTCGGACGCAGGTGTCGCGAGCGGGTGCGGTCGCAGGCAGTTGGTTACGCTGCATTTCTCTGCTCCCAGAACACGGCCCACCAGCCGTTGGCTCCGAGGGCGCGTAGCGCGAGCATAAGGTTGATGCTGCGGGGATTCCAGCATGCCCCCGGTAGCTTCCGTCGCTTCTGAAGTCTCCAGCGGTGCGCGCTCTCCACTTCCCTCGAGTCGGTAGGAAGACCCCGCGCGCGATGGGCATCGTAATGCACGCAGTTGCGGAACCGGTCGAGGTAGCGTGCAAGACGTCCCACGCGCCCTTGCCTACGGCCACGGTGGACGCCCAACTCCCCGGTTAACCGCCGGACGTCCCCCCGGTCGATCCGCGCCATCCGGCTCTCTACCCACCCGCTGCGGCGAGCGCAGACGCATCTGGTGGCCGGGCCGACGCAACGCCGGGATCCCTGGATGGACCTCCACGAGCGGGACATACCGCTAGCGCGGGCGCGGCGGCATCGTGCAGGCGGCGAGCCGCCGGACGCTTGACGCCACGCGGACGAAGGGCTTGCCATCGCGGATCGCTGTGAGATGCGGTTGGCGCAGGGGGAGATCGGCAAGGGGCGCGTCCGATGCGACGGCCCCACGCACGGCTACACGCCGGCCCTGGGCGAAGCGCGGCGCCTTCCTCCGGAATGCGCCGGCCTGGTGTGAACCCGCTCCCGGCCCGCAGAAAACGACGCCAAAGGCGCATAGCCTTGTGCCCGGCTGGGCGTGTGGCTACGTTAGCCCTATATAGCCACGACTGAACGCGCGACGACCCGTTCCTGGTTTCGTCGCGGAGGGGTGCCCAAAGGCGTCGGGCGCGCGGAAAGGGGAAGGCCAGTGGAAGCTGTCAGGGTTGCGTTACCGAGGGATCTGTACGTGCGGGCAGCGACCTTCCTCGATGATGTCGAGCCCAGGGACCGCAACGGACTCCAGGAGCGCAAGTACCGCCTAGCGTACGAGTTGGCGCGCGACATCGCGCGGGAGCTCTCGTCGGTTCGCGTCGACATCGACGCGCCGTTCATCGGCCCGGAGGGCGCCGACTGAGCGTCGCCACGGCACATCCGTACGCAACCCCGGGCCGCCAACCCAAGAGCCGCCCGGGAGCGCATCTTTGCCCCTGTCACTGCCTCCCGTCTGCCTTTAGCTGTCCCCACGTGGTCGCTGACGTCCCACTCGCGTCTACGGGCCTGGGCGCCTCGGCCAGAGCGTCGAGCGCGGATTGCTCCACGGTCGCGCGGAACTTGTCCTCGTTAAGGAAGCCGAGGTGCACGCTGTGCACGCGCCCCGTCGCGTCGACGATCACGTTGGTCGGTATTCCGAAGGCGCCGTACGCCTTCGCAACGGTTCCGTCCCGGTCGAACACGACGGTGTACGGAATCCCCAACTCAGTCACGCCCAGCCGTCCCTCCTCCCACTCGTCGTACGTGTCGACGCCAACGATCGCGAGCCCGGCCAGATCTCGCCCGTGTAGCTCGATGAGCAGAGGGATCTCGCGCTGACACGGCGGACACCACGACGCCCAGAAGTTCAGTAGGAGCACCTCCCCGCGCAACTCCGACAGGCTCACCGGCTCGTCGTCGAACGTCGATAGCGTGAACGCCGGCGCCAATTCGCGCGCCGTCGCCGTGATCGCGACGCAGAGCGTGGCCGCGGCCACCGTGCATCGTACCGGATGCCTGTCCATCTCTATCCCCTCGGTGGAGCTGCGTCCTCGCCCGCGGTATGCTGCCCGTGCCCATGGTTAGCTCGGCCTTGTGTGGTGGCCCCACGGCGGCGGCGTGCATCCGCCCGCGGGTGTAGCAGGTGGATGGGGTGTCGAGGAGGAGTGCGTATGCGGCGCCGGGCCCGTACCAATGCCGCTCCCGCGCGACGGCGCTGACATCGACGGCCTTGACGACGCGCGACCATGGCTAGCCGGCCTCGACGAGGACTGCGGTTGGAACCTAGACGACGCGCGTACTTGGCTGGCGGCCGCGTTGGATGTATACGCGACGCGTGGCGACGACTGACGCCGCGCGCCGTAGCAGAGGGGCTCATCACGTGGAAGCGCGCATCAAGGACCGTTACACGGACGACGTGCGGCGGCAGGCATTCGCCCGACACGGCATCGTCCCCGAGGGCGCCCGCGAGCTGGATGGCTTCGAGAGCTTCATCTACGAATTCGACCGAGACGGCCGCAGGTACATCCTGCGGGTCGGCCACACGCTTAGACGGTCGGTGGATCTCGTGCGTGGCGAGATCGACTGGATCAACTACCTCGCCGACGGCGGGGCGGCCGTCGCGCGGGCCGTTCCGTCGGTCGATGGGCGCCTTGTAGAGACGATCGCGGACGGCGCCGGAGGCCAATTCCTGGCAACGGCGTTCGGCTACGCGAACGGCTCAGGGCCGCACGGCGAAGCGCAGCTTGTCGCGATAGCGGAGGACTACGGACAGGCCATCGGGCGCATGCACGCCCTCACGAAGACGTACGAGCCGTCGGACCCCGCATGGACCCGCATGCAGTGGGACGACCCCAACATACTCGACGCATGGTCCTGGCTGCCCGAAACCGACAGTGTCGTCCTCGACCGAGTGGACGCCGTCGTGGCACATCTCCGCGGCCTCCCGCGAGACCGAGAGTCGTACGGCCTCGTCCACCAGGACGCGCACGGCGGGAACTTCCACATCGCCGACGACGGACAGCTCACCTTCTTCGACTTCGACGACTGCTGCTACTCGTGGTTCGTGGACGACATCGCAATCGTCCTGTTCTACGCGGCGCTCTTCACGGACAGCCCTCCGGCGTTCACCGGCGAGTTCCTGTCCCGCTTCCTACGCGGCTACGCGCGCGAGAACGCGCTGGACGCCATGTGGCTGAGCGAAATCCCGCACTTCCTCAAGCTACGGGAGATCGACCTGTACGCCGTCATCCACCGCAGCTTCGATGTCACGGACCTCACGGACCCGTGGGTCGCGGGATACATGCGCGGACGCAGGAATCGTATCGAGGACGGCGCCCCCGTGGTCGACTTCGACTTCTGTTCCCTCGGCATGTAGGCGTGGCGACCCCGCGGCCGCTCTGGATACTCGGGCCGCTAGCGAATCACCGACCTCGGCGTCGGCTGTATGCGCTTCACGACGATCTGCTCGCGGTCGATGAGCGTGCCGACCTTCGGGCCGATGACGCTCGTCCACTCTTCGTCCTCGTACACCGCGGCGTAGAGCTGCTCGCGCTGTTCCTCGCTATCGAAGCGGCGGATCCAGACGTAGAGGTCTTCCTCCTCCTCGCCCACGAAGCTTCCGACGACGACCATTCCCTTGGAGATCTGGAAGGGGATAATCTCGCCCTCCATGTACTCGATCCACTCCTCGCGCTTACCGGGCCGCAGTCGGTACTGGCGCAGCTCAAAGAACATCCGACGCTCCTCATGGTCTGGGTCGCGTAGACGCCGTACACCCTACTCAGAGCATGGGCCCAACGCAACCGCGGGCCGGCGTGCGTGCGGCGAGACGCCCACCACAGCACCCGAATGGCGCTATGATGGGCGTCGCCGTGTTGGTCCGGTCGCGCGACGTTAGCGGACGCTCTTGAGCGATCCCCACGCCGTCGCGAGTTTGCCCTCGGCTTCCACCGCAGTGGCGGTGAACGCGATCTCCAGGACTTCGTACCCGGGCGGGTCGGTCTTGCTCGCCTCGTGCGACTGGCCGCTACCCTGGTCGGACCAGTCATCGAACACGGCAGGGGAGTGGATGTCCGTGCCGCTCGTGCGAGCGACCTCGTCGCCGTTGATGTAGATCACGCAGGAGTCGTCGTAATCCACGCCGATCTCCAACGTCCCCGGCGCGCCGGCGACACTGAACGACCCGATCATGTACACCGTCGCGTTGCTGCCGTCGCC
>NYZG01000360.1 GCA_002687025.1 Candidatus Poribacteria bacterium | reverse complement strand
GGGCTGGAAGGCATCACGTTCGTCGCCGATGACGACGACCCGGACGGCGGCACGTTCTACGTCGTGAACCAGGGCTTCGAAGACAGCGACGAGGACGACGCGTCGGCGGTGCTACAGCTTCGGCTGCCGTTGCGCGAGAAAGAGGATGTCCTGACCGCACGCATCCTGCGACACATGCGGCTGGACGTGTTCAACGTCGCGGCGGCGCACTACGACACGCACTCCACGGAGCTGTACCTCATCGGCGACGGAGTGCTGTGTCGGGCGAGCATGGACGGCGACATACGCGAGACGTACCGCGTGCCCGGCGACGATCCCGAAGGCCTCGCGTTCGACGCCTCCGGTCACATGTACCTCGTCCACGACTCGGGCGGCGTGGTGAAGGCCAAGATGTCCGAGCTGTTCCGCGCGCCGTAGGCTTTATCCTGTCGAACCGACCCGTTCTGCCGACGAACAGGCGTGTGGGCCGTACGTAGCAAGGGCGTGCGCGGGTTCCCGCCGCACACGCCCCTGTCGCTCCCACCGCATGATGTCGAGACTACCGGGCGTTCTTCACGGTCGCCCAGGCTGTCGCGAGTTTGCCTAAGGCGTCCACTGCTTGGGGCCCTGCCGACGGCTCGACCCCCTCGACGAACCCGCCCGCGTAGACGTTCACAAAGTCCAACCAGAGTACCACTTCGTTGCCTGCCGAACAGAACCACTCGACCTTCATCTCGTCGCTTTGCGTCACGCCAGTGAGGTGGTACTCCTCCCACACGTCGGAGATGATCATGTCCGTCTCATCCCACGACACGGTGTTATCGGTCGCCTTGAACTTCACGGTCAGAGGGCGCGTCTTCGCGCCTTTCGCCCAGAAGCTCACCGTGTAGTCGTCGCCCTGACTGACCGGGATCGGCAGGTTGAGCACTATGAAGTGCCAGTTCACCGTGCCGATCGGCTCGACACGCAGGCTGCGCGAGCCGTCAATGAACTCGTCCTCATCGAAGAACACCTCGCTGCCGATGCCGTCGGCGTCTCCCCACGTGGCCCAACTGTCCCACGCGTTGTCGTCCAGGATGATCTCGTCTTCCTCGAAGCTCGGGTTGAGCGCGAGGTTCTCCACGGCCCAAACGGACGTGCTCAGCACCAGCACGACACACAGTGTCACCACCTGTCGCAGCATAGTCGGCCTCCCACCGTCGATTCACGTATACCGTCCGCGTGATCCGCTCCGCGAAACGAAATCCGCCTATCCAGGTGAACCTCGCCTCGCGGCGGAGCAAGTGTCTGCGGGGCGGCTCGATCACGCGTCTAGCGCGCTGCCTTGACGTCGCCCCATGTCACCGACGCCGAACCGGCCGGGTCGATGGCCGTGACAAGCAGCATGGAGGGGAGTACACCCTCGACGTAGTCGCCCTCGTAGATGTTCACGAAGTCGATCCAGAACGGGACGTCGCTGGCGGCGCAGAAGAACTCCGTCTTCAGTTCCGCGGACTCAGCAGCGGACGTGAGGACGTACTCCGTCCACTCCTCGCTCAGGACGAAGTCCTCATATCCCCAGCTGACGGTGTTGTCCGTCGCCTTGTATTGGACGCCCAAGGGACGCTCCGCTCCTGCCTTGGCCCAGAACGTCGTCGTGTAATTGGTCCCGGAGACGGAGGGCACCGGGAGGTACAGCAGGATGAAGTGCCAGTTCTCCGCGCCCTGCGGCTCGACGCGTATGCTTCTGGCGCCATCGATGTACTCCTGATCGTCGACGGCAATCGCGGTGTTGAGTCCGTCGCCGTCTCCCCAGGTGGCCCACTGGAGCCAGTCGGGGTCGTCGAGGATGACCTCGTCCTCCTCGAAGCTGGGGTTCAGCGCGAGGTTGGTCACCTGTGCGTGCGCGATCACGGATGCGAACAGCAGGGCGATCCCCACGGCAAATCTCAGACGCATGGCTGTGTTCCTTCCAGGACGCTACTGTGTGGCGTTTCCCGGCGGACACACTACTCCATCATGAGGGTTAGCCTACGTACAGTGGCGTCGCAACCGGAACGCGCCTTTGCCCTCTGGGCTACAGGGTACGCCTCTTCGACGCGCGACAGCCGCGCCGCGCATCACTCCACCCTTGTAGTCGGGATCTGGAGCCCCTGTATGTCGATCGCGAGACTCGCGGCCTGACCGGCTTCGCCGGGCGTGAACACGAACCGGATGTCTTCGCCGACCACGAAGAATCGGCGTCTCCGACTCCCCGAGCAGGGGCATTTCGTCCTTGCCTTCGGCCGAGACGATGAGTTGCTCGCCTTCCAGATGCACGCGGAACACGTTCTCCATGAGCCTGTACGCCCCGACATAGGTCCCCAGGATCTCGGCGGGCACGTGTGTGGCTACCGGCTCCGGGGGCGGCTCGCGTCTGCGTTCCGGGTCGAACGGCGCGTACCCGAGCCAGCCGAACGGCGAGTACGTGTCGGCAATCGCGACCTCGACGATCTCCCGCGCCACGCTCTCCAGGTTGTCGCTGTTGGCGAGAAGCGTGACGCCGATCCCCTGATCGACGAACGTGACCGTGTACGCCTGGAACCCGAAGTCGTGGCCCGTGTGGAAGAACGCTCGCCCCGCGTCCGAGTCGAACCGACCCCACCCGAGACCCCACGACAGCTCGACATCGCGATCCCCCTCGATGTCCTCCCAGGCCCCCGGCCCGAACATGCTCCGCGAGGCGATCCGTATCTGCGGGCGGAGTATCTCGGCGACCGTCTCGCCCCTGCGTCCGTCCGCGGCCAGGAGGGCCGTGACGAGTCGGGCGTAGTCGCCCGCCGTCGTGAGCATGGACCCGGCGGCGTCGGCCTTCACGCGCCGAGGGGGGTTCTTCGGCCGCCCGAATTCGTCGTGCGGCAGCGCGCGGTTGGCGGCGTATTCGTCGCGCCATACGTAGCTCGTGCGGGTCATCCCCAGCGGATCGAAGACACGCTCGCTCGCCAGCTCCTGTAGCCCACGCCCTGTTACCCGCTCGACGACACGCTGCAGCAGCGCGATGCCCTCGCCGGAGTAACTGTGCCGCGCGCCCGGCTCGAACAAGATGCTGAGGCGCTTGTCTTCGGTGAGGAATCGCCAATTCGGGAAGCCCGTCGTATGGCTCAGGACCATGCGCGCCGTAATGCGTTCGTAGCGGAGATCGTCCGCCAGGTCTGTGTACGATGGGTCTTCGTGGAGGGGCTTCGGCAGGTAATCCACCAGCGGCGTGTCCAGGCCGATATCCCCATCCTCCACGACGAGCATGACGACGTACGCGAAAACCGTCTTGCTCAGCGATGCCGCTCCGAAGACGGTGTCGATGTCGGCCGGGGTCTGCTCCTTCGCGTCCCGCATGCCATATGCCGCGACATGCGCGACGCCGTCGTCCCCGACGACCGCCATCGAAAGACCCGTGACACCGGCCTTTTCCGTGATTCCACGAACGGCCTCACGCAGGTCCTCGGGCGCGATGTGCGACCCGTCCAGTCGTCGGATCGCGGTGTCCTCCACTCCCGCCGCGTGAGGGCCTAACGCCGCTGCCATTGCCACCATCCCCAAGACCTGCCGAATGTTCATGCGATCGACTCCGATGTGGCCGGCGATCCTACGCGCGACCGTCTCGACTCGCGCCTGCCCGGACATGTGCATCGAAGCCTGTTCCCGAGGCTTCCGGGACCGTCGAGACAGCGGGTTCGCACGGCGGCTCTCACGCAGCACGGGTGCAACGAGCCCGATCTTGCCTGCGGGGACGGCGGAGCATCTGCCGTGGGACGGCGAATCAGAGCAATATGCAGGGGCTGCGCATGACCAGCAGGCTCAGATCGTCGTGGGCGAGCGCGTCGGCGAAGGCTCCGCGCGTCGCGAGTGGGTCGGACGGGTCGAATACCCGCACGAGGTCGATGTTGAGCGCGTCGGCGAACTTCTCGGGGAGGAGTGGCGCGCCATCGACGCCGGCCGCGGTTCTGCCCGTCGTCGGGCTGGGCTGACAGCCGGACAGCGCCGTCGTGAGGTTGTCCAGGACCAGGACGATCATGCGAACCCGGTTGTAGGCGGCGTTGGCGAGGCCGAGCAGCGCGGAGTGGAAGAACCCCGAGTCGCCCGGACACGCGATCACGCACGCCTCTGGATTCGACCGGGCGATACCTGCCGCAATGCCCACGCAGGAGCCCATGGCCATCTTCACGTCGAGCATCTCAAGCGGCGGGACCATCAGCCGCACGGCGCACCCCGGGTCCGCCACGATGACACCCCGCGCGCCCACGTCTTCCAGAGCGGCCCCCAAAGCACGGAACGTCGGGTCGTAGGGGCAGCCCTCGCACAAGCCGTCGCTCACGGGTGGAATGAGCGACGGCTTCAGCGGAGGCGCGCTGAACGGCGTGATCGGCAGGTCCGCGGGAGGCGTCGTCCCGAGGAACGTCGCGACCCCCTCCGCGATCTGCGCCGCCAGCAGCTCACCTTCGCGGGGCAGGTGGCCCGATTGCTTGCCGCACACTTCGACCTTTACGCCGGCGTCATACGCCATCGCCTTCACGCGCGTCTCGACGTATGGCTCGATCTCCTCGACGATCAGCACACGGTCGAGTGGGTCGAGGAAGGGGATTACGAGATCGGAGGGCATGGGAAGAAGCGTCGCGAGGTCCAGACGCGCAATATCCCCCGGCAGCGCCATCGCGTCCAACGCGGCGTCTACCTTCGACCCGCAGAATCCCGCGGCCAGAATCCCAACCGTTCCCTTGCCCGCGACGCCGTTGAACGGGCTCCTGCAGAACTCGCTCTCCACGCCGTCCAGCTTCTCGTGAAGCTGTCTATGGCGTGGAATGACGTTGGACGTGGAGGCGATCCATCGGCGTTGGGCGCGTTCGAGAGTGACATCGGCCGGCGCCGGAGCGGGCGGCGCCTCGGCCGGCGGAAGGGCGATGTCGGCCTGTGTGAACCCAAAGCTGCGGACCTCACGCACGATGACGGGCATCTCGATGCGTTCGGACAGTTCGAAAGCGTACTCCATGACCCCGCAGCCATCGGCGACGCGCGTAGCCTCGATCATTGGGAGTTCCGCGAACTGCCCCAACAGACGCGAATCCTGCTCGTTCTGCGAGCGATACGCGGACGGATCGTCGCCGACCACCAGCACGCATCCGGCGCGCGTGCCGGCGAGATTCACCGCCATCACGGTGTCGAGAGCGACGTTCAACCCGACGCCCTTGACGCACAGCAGGGACCGCAGACCAGAGATCGCCGCCCCCCAGCACACCTCGAAGGCGACCTTCTCGTTGACCGACCATTCGACGTAGATGCCGTATTCGTCCGCCACGCTCAGGAGACCGGTGAGAACGGCCGTGCTCGGCGATCCCGGATAGCCAGCGACGACGCGCACACCGGCTCGAATTGCGCCGTGCGCAAGCGCCTGTTCGCCGTTGACCGGCTGTGGTTCGCTCACTCGGTCTCCCCTCGGTATGCGGCAACGCGCGTTCGGACGAAGGGCCGGAACTCGTCCAACACAGCCATGGCATTCTCCGCTTCCGACATGTGCACCGCAGGCCCGTTTGGGTAGCGCGCCACAACGGCGTAAGCCGAGAGCGGTCTCAAGCGGTCTTCCCACGCGCCAAACGCGGAATCCACCGTAGCGCACTGCGACGCGAGAGCATCGAGATCGTGTGTCCTCCCGGCCTCCACATCGACGATCGTCAGGAACGCTTTCATCTCCTTTTCCACGCACTGCTGGGCGTGGAAGCAGGCCCGCCCGGCGTGGCGTTCGCGCCGCATCGCGAATTCCGCGAATTCTAGGTCGATGTCCGCTTCCTCGAACCACCGAAGGGCAACGGCGTAGCGTTCCTCAACGTCGTCAGCCATGTGTAGAACAAGTCCCTCCCGATCTGCCCCGCGCTCGATCGTATTCGTGAAGCGTCTTCGCCACTCGAACTCTCCGGCGGTGACGTAGCGCAGCTCCACGGGCGGCGAGTGAGACCCAACCGCCTCGGAGATGCGCGTCCGCGTCTCGGCGTCTGGCCGGGTGTCCCACGTCACCACTAGGATGTCGTAGTCGCTGTCGGGACGGGCGTCGCCCCGCGCGCGCGAGCCGAACAGGTAGACCGCGCGCGCTGAAACCGCCGAACGAATCGCGTCGCATATGTCCGTCAGGATGGCGTCTTCGCGCGTCTTGACCGCTTCCATGGTCGTCCTCGGGTGAGATCGCCCCATTATAACACGGCGCGGGCGGGCGACAGACGCGCGACGCCGGTGTTTACCGCACAACCTATGCACACGCCGCGTTCGGTATGATATGCTGTTACTGGGAACCGCCTCGACAGGCGGGTAAGCGATGGCTACCGACAAGAGCGCCGCGATGCGCTGACGGGAATCGAAATGACCGCTAGGTCTGTACGTGCGTGTGCCGCGCGATTGGGTCGCGCGTTCCTTCCTATCTTACTAGTAGGTCTGTCGGCGTGCGCTCGCCCGGCGACCATCCTCCGCGTGCAGGCGCCGACAACGCCACTGACAAGGCAACGCCTGCGGCATGAGGTCGATCCGATCCCACTCAGCCCGCCACGCCAACCCGACTCGGAAGCAGCGACGGAGACGTCGGGCACGCCGGGCCCCGTGGTATACGAGCACGAAGAGCTGAACAAGCCCTACACGCCTAGCTGGTACGGCGACAGCATCCGCGATGCAGCCTCGGACATCGCGTTCGAAACCGGCGTCGCAGTGCAGGTCGGGCCGCTGGTGATCGGCTCGGTGAGTCTCCAAGGCGAGGCGATGCCGGTCGGGCTGGTGTTGGATCTCATCACGGCCGCGGCGGGTGCCACGTACGTGCGCCAGGCGGAGAACGTGTACCTGATCGCGGCGATCAATCCCAACAGCCCCGCCTTCGGCGCCATCTCCGAGACGGAACTGGTCGATCTGTGGTACGTGGGTGTCACCGAACTCCGCGATCTTCTGCCCGCCCATGTGATGGATTACGTTCAGTTGAGCACCACGGAGCCCCACGCGCTGGTCGTGGCTCCGCCGGACCTGAAGGACGCCATCATCCGCGTCATCCGGGCGGTGGACCAGCCTCAGACGCAGGTCGTGATGCGCGCGCTGGTCGTCGAGCTCTCCGAACAGGCCGCTCGTGAGTTGGGATTCCGCTGGGCGATGGACTCCTCCCGTACGGCGGTACCCGAGGGCGGCCGCATACCTTCCGGTAGACTCAACGGGTTCAACGCGGCGCAGGCCCTCCAGGACGGCTCGTTCACGCACGATCTCGGCGCCACGTTCATGGGCGAATTCACCCACGAACTGCAGGCGTCGCTGCGTAGCCTCGTCGAGGACGGGAGCGCGCAGATAAGGGTCGACACGAGGTTGATCGCGCAGAACGGCAAGACCTCGGACCTCAACTTCCGCCTGCAGCAGTTCTTCAGGATCGAAACCGGCACCGTCGCCTTTCCCCGCATCGACCTGGAGAAGATCGAATCCGGCGTGAAGCTCGAGGCAACACCCCAGATATCCGAGACGGGCTACATCACCGTGAACCTGACGACCACCGTGGACGATGTCGTCGCGCTCGCCGCCAACGGGCTACCCGTGGTGCAGACACGCAACGCGACATCCACCGTCCGAGTTCGCGACGGCGACACGATAGTCATCGCCGGAATGGTGGAGGAGCGTGAGAGCCAGATCGAGCAGAGAGTACCGGTTCCCGGCCACATCCCCATCCTCGGGCGGCTGTTCACCAGCAGCCGGACGGCGGTGTCGAAGCGCGAAGTCGCCATATTCATCACCCCGGAAATCCTGCCGGAGTCCGGCAGTTCGTGGGAGTGGGAGTTCGCCTCGGCCGAATAGGCATTCTCCTCCCGGATGGCGAGAGGACGAAGCCGTGAGCCCCTACCCAACCGTTCGGATGCGGCGAATGCGCCGTACCGAAGCCACACGCCGCATGGTGCGTGAGACGCGCCTCTCGCCCGACAACCTCATCTATCCGATGTTCGTCACGCACGGCTCGAACTCGCGCGTCGAGATTCCGTCGATGCCCGACTGCTACCAACTGTCCATCGACGGCATCCTGCGCGAGGCGGAGGACCTCGTGCGCCTGGGCGTACCCGCGACGATCCTGTTCGGCATCCCGGCCCACAAGGACTCTGTCGGCTCGGAGGCGTACGCCGACGATGGGATCATCCAGCGGACGGCGCGCGCCCTGAAGGAGACCGTTCCCGACCTGCTCGTCATCACCGATGTCTGCCTGTGCGAATACACCGACCACGGGCATTGCGGCGTCATCGCCGACGGTGAGGTCCTCAACGACGCGACGACGGAACTCCTGGCCAAGGAGTCCGTATCGCACGCCCGCGCGGGAGCGGACATCATCGCCCCCTCCGACATGATGGACGGACGCATCGGCGTCATTCGCGGTGCGCTGGATGACGCCGGGTTCGACCAGACGCCGATCATGGCGTATTCGGCCAAATACTCGTCCGCATTCTACGGGCCGTTCCGCGACGCCGCTGATTCCGCCCCGCAGTTCGGCGATCGGCGCTCCTACCAGATGGACCCACCCAACGTCAGCGAGGCGCTGCGCGAAGTCGAGCTCGACCTGCAGGAGGGCGCCGACATCGTGATGGTGAAGCCGGCCCTGCCCTATCTGGACATCATCCGAGCGGTGAAGGACCGCTACGACGCCCCTTTGGCCGCCTATAATGTCAGCGGCGAATACGCTATGCTTAAGGCGGCTGCCCGGCTCGGGTGGCTCGATGAGGAACGCGTGATGGTGGAGTCCGTCACCGCCATCCGGCGCGCCGGGGCGGACATGATCCTCACCTACTTCGCGAAGGCGCTCGCGGCGCTCCTATAGCCTCATGCATATCGGCGTATGTATCATTCGGCTTCAGGTGTTTGACAGCGGCTCCCTGAAGGACAAGCGAAGAGTCGTCCGCAGTATCAAGGATCGCACGCGGCAGAGATACAACGTCGCCATCGCCGAGGTGGACTGCCTGGACGACCGTCGCAACGCCGAGCTCGGCATCACCTGCGTCTCCAACGACTCGCGACACGCCGACAGCATGCTGACAAAGGTCGCCGACTACATCGAGGGGTCGTTCCCCGTCGTTGTCCTCAATGTGGAACGAGAACTGTGGACGATCTGAGCTACGGAAGAACGGATCGCGCGGCAGAGCGCGTCAAGCGCGAACTCAGCGACGTGTTGCAGCGGAAGGTCAAGGACCCGCGCCTACGCGACTGCCTGGTATCCCGTGTGAGGATGTCACCCGATATGCAGGTCGCCTGGGTCTCGCTCAGCGTATGGCCCGAGGACATCCGACCGGACGTCCTCCAGGCGTTGTCCCGCGCGAGTGGCTTCCTCCGTCGCGAGGTGGGGCGCCGTCTCTCGCTCCGTCACAGCCCGGAACTGCGCTTCGAGTTCGACGACGGGACGAGCAACCTGCTGGACATGGACCAGCTACTGAAGGACGCGGACATGGGCCCGGACGAGGCACACGGCGAAGATGGCGAAGACGGCGAAGAGGAGTAGGAGTGGCGGAGCGGCCGAACGACGATTTCGATGCCGTCCTGGAGGCATTTCAGCGCTACGACTCGTTCTGGGTCGTGTCGCACATCCACCCCGACCCGGACGCCATCGGGTCCCAGTTGGCGCTGGCGCACTACCTGCGGCGTCACGGGAAGCGCGTCGAGGTGCTGTCGCGTGACCCGGCGCCCCGCATTACGCAATACCTGCCCGGGTCCGAATGGTGCCGCCAAACCCCCGAGACGCAGGGGCTCGACGCCCTGGTCGTCGTGGACGTCAGCAGCAAGGGCCGCATCGGCCGCGAGCTTGCCGCGCTCCTCGAACCGTCGGGCGCGACAATCAACATCGACCATCACGCGACCGGCACGCCGTTCGCCGACGTGGCGTCTGTCCGAACCGACGCATGCGCGACGTGCGAGATCCTCTACGACTTCTTCCAATACGTCGACGAGCCGATAGACCGCGACATCGGCGAGTGCCTGTACGCCGGGATCATCGGCGACACGGGGAACTTCCGGTTCTCGAACACCTCGAAGAAGGCGCACTACATCGCCGCCGATCTTATCGAGCGCGGTGTGCAGCCCCACAAGGCGTATGAGCACATCTACGGCTCGATGACGGCGGGGCAGGTGCAACTGCTGGGCATGGTCCTCGGAACACTGCAGCGTTCGGACGACGGGTCGATCGCGTGGCTGAAGATCACGCAGGCGATGTACGACGCCACCGGCACGACGACCGAGGACGTCGATGGGTTCATCGACTACGCGCGCTCCGTGGACGGAGTGAAGGCCGTGGCGCTCATCGGGGAACTGCCCGACGGTCGCATCAAGGTCAGTTTCCGATCTCGGCACGAGGACATCACTGTCGACGGCCTGGCAGCGGCCTTCGGGGGAGGCGGCCACCGATACGCCGCGGGATGCGTGCTCGAACCACCTATCGAGGACGCGGAACGCCGTGTCCTCGCCGGCCTCAAGGACCTCGTCAGCAATGCGCCCTCAGACCAATAGCGGCCCTGCCGGCATCATCGTCGTAGACAAGCCGGCGGGAATCTCATCTCAGCAGGTTGTCACGCGCGTCAAGCGCGCGATGCGGTACAAGAAGGCCGGCCACGCGGGTACCCTCGACCCGGAGGCCACCGGCGTTCTCGTAGTCTGCTTGGCGGAGGCGACGCGCCTGTTCGAGGCCCTTCAGGCGCACGAGAAGGAGTACGTCTCGGTCGTCAGGCTCGGGGTGGAGACGAACACGTTCGACATGACCGGCGAGGTGGTCGCGGAATGCGAAGTGCCGCCCTTGTCCGCCGAAGACGTGGAACGCGTGCTGGACAGCTACCGAGGGGACATCCAGCAGATCCCGCCCATGTTCTCCGCTCTGAAGCATCGCGGCCAGCCGCTGTACAAGCTGGCGCGGCAGGGGATCACGGTCGAAAGGCCGCCACGCGCGGTGACGGTGCGGGAGATGGAACTCGTCGAGTTGAGCCCTCCCGAGATGACGTTGCGCACCGTGTGTTCCCGCGGCACCTATATCAGAACGCTCGCGCACGACATCGGACGCGATCTCGGCTGTGGCGGCTGCATTCAGACGCTCGCGCGCACGCGCAGCGGGCCCTTCTCCGTGGATCGCGCGATGACGCTCGACGACATCGAGGCCGACCCAGCACAGGCGATCGAGGCGGTGAGCTCGATCGACGCGGTGCGCGCCATGTTGGCCGCGGAAGCCGCCGAGGCCTCGCGTTGAGGATCATAGACGGTTTCTGGGAGACGCCACGCCTGGAACGCCCGACCGCGCTGACCTTCGGCAAATTCGATGCCCTCCATCTCGGGCATCGTGCCGTCTTCCGATCGGTGCTGGATCGCGCTCGCGTCGACGGCGTGGACGCCGCGGCGCTGTTCTTGCACCCGAATCCGCTCAAGCTGATTGCGCCCGAGCGGTGTCCCGCCTCGCTGACATCGCTGTCGCAGAAGTTTCGCATGTTCGAGGAGATGGGTTTCGACCTCGTCATCGCCGGTCGGTTCGACGAGCGCCTGCGCGAGGCGCCCGCGCGCGACTTCCTGGCCCGACTCGTGGACGTCTTTCGCGCGCGCGTGATCGCCGTGGGCTACAGCGTGCGGTTCGGGTACCAGGGGCGCGGCGATCTCACGCTGCTGCGCGATCAGGCTAGCGCGTTGGGTTACGAGGCGATGGCCGAAGAGGCGCACATGTGCGACGGTGAGGTAATCAGCAGCACACGCATCCGCGACGCGGTCGCCCGCGCGGACTTCGACCTCGCCGAGGCGATGCTCGGCCGCCCGTACGCGCTCGCGGGAGAGGTCGTCGAAGGAAACCGCATGGGCCGCGAGCTAGGCTTTCCCACGGCCAACGTGGCCTACGGCGACATGCAGCTGCCACCGGACGGCATCTACGCGGGCTACACGCGCCACGATGGCGTGTCCTACCCGTCCGCGATAAGCATCGGAAACCGGCCGACGTTCGGTGGAACGCAGGTCGTTGTGGAGAGCTACCTGCTGGACTTCTCGGGCGATCTATACGGGCAGGAAGTCGAGGTCGAACTCGTGGAGCGCATCCGAGAGCAGGAGAAGTTCGCCTCCGTAGACGCGCTCACCGCCCGGATTCAGGACGACGTGCGGCGCGCGCGAGAGGCGCTCGCCTCCTAGGTGTCCTTGCCTGCCCCGCCGATCGTCGGCAGGCTGCTCCACTCACACACCAGACACAGCTTGTCGTCACCACCGACGTTGAACAGCGTTTCGTCGCATTCCGGGCACCGGTCCTGCGGGCGATCTTCCACCACAATGTCAGCCGCGCGCCGTTCGACGGTCGGCCTCGACGGTGGCGTTGGGGTCGCCTTCGGCAGGCCGGGTATCGCGGCAGGCGACGCCGGCGCGGGCAGACCGTGTGGGACGTACATCGGGGCCGATCCGGCCGGGCTAGCAGCCGACGCGGCGGCCGCAAGTCGTGGCGGTGGCGGGTTCAGGGCCACGGGTGTCCCTGGCAGCGCCATGCGCTCCATCGTACGCAGATACTTGGCCGCGTCTTCGGCGGCGACTTGAGCGATAGTCTGGCCGGTGTCCGCGCGGACGAAGTCGCTGAGGTATACCCGCAGCGCGTTTGCGGTGAGTTCGGAGCGAGCGTATACGCGGCACTGCTTCGCCTTTACGCAGTAGCATGCGTCCCCCGGCACGCGTCTGTCGGTAAGGACGAATATCTGCCGATCCGGCGTCTCAACCACGCCGCCTTCCCGTCCGAGACGCTCCGCGAGCAGATCCTGCTGCCGCGTCGAGAAGAGGAACACCTCGGCCCCCTCCGACCGGTTGAGCACAAACCACTCCATTCCGGCGTTGAGCGCCGTTCGCCCGAGGTACTCGACGAAGCGTTCCCATGCCGCGCCGCGGATGATGCGTTCTACGCGGTCTTGGAAGGGCGGGACCGTCTCTTGTCGATCGGGGTCGAAGTTCCGGGGAATCCGTTCGTCGTGGACTGCCCGATCGACGGGAACCTCATGGGTCCACGTGATCCCGCCCCGCGTGGAACGAATGTCGACGGTGACGGAGGGCTCCGTCGTCAGTTCGAGATCATACAGCAGCGAATACATACTGCGGCTCCGCCCCGCGCGCTGGCGTAGCGCGTTGGCATTCGGGTTCATCGCACGCACATCTGGAAGGAATACGAACCTGACCCTCACGCGGTTGCCCATTTGACCGGCGCGCGCGAGGATCGCAGCCGAACGCGGGCATGGGCGGGAATCACTCCCCGCCCATGCCCGTGATCCGTCGAGCTACGGGATTAGCCGCAGCCGGTGTTGCCGCCGCAATTCGGGCAGACGTAGCAGGTGCCCGAACGCAGCATGATCGTGCCGCACACGTGACATGCGACACCGTCGGTGTGTTCCGCCGCGTCGCCGTCTTCGGTTTGGATGGCCACCGCCACCGGGTCGGCGGACGCCGCCGCGAGCGCTTCGGTCGTCTGTGACACCTCTGCCCGAACCGGCCCGCTGCCGGTAGCGGCGGGCGCGGCCTCGTCGGCATTGGCGTAGTACGCCGCCGCCGATCCCGCGAGCGCCGGGTCGTCGAGGAACTTGAGCGCCATCCAGCGGAAGATGTAGTCCACCAGCGACTTCGCCATGGGGATCTGCTTGTTGCTCGT
Organism: Candidatus Poribacteria bacterium; assembly: GCA_002687025.1. Taxonomy (GTDB): domain Bacteria; phylum Poribacteria; class WGA-4E. The sequence continues at coordinate 754 of NYZG01000360.1, read as the reverse complement.
GAACCCCTGCGGCTCGAACCGCATGTGGCTGAACTTCCTCACCAACGCGTCGAGCGGCACGCCGTACTGCAGCGCCAACGACGTCATCGTGGCGAAGGCGTCCATGAGGCCCGAGATGGTGGACCCCTCCTTCGACATCGTGAGAAACATCTCGCCGGGGTGCCCGTCCTCGTAAAGCCCGACGGTGACGTACCCCTCGTGCTCGCCGACGCTGAACTTGTGCGTCACCGACTGGCGCTCGTCCGGCAGTCGGCGGCGCACGGGCGCGTTGGCCGCGGCGGCTTCCTCGATCTCGTCCGCGCTTGCGCTCAGCGGCTGTGAGATCTTCGAGCCGTCGCGGTACACCGCGATCGCCTTGAGACCCATTCGCCACGCTTCCACGTAGACATCGAGGATGTCTTCGGCGGTCGCCTCGTTGGGGAGGTTCACCGTCTTCGAGATGGCGCCGCTGATGAACGGTTGCGCCGCCGCCATGATGCGCACGTGACCCATCGCGCCGATGAACCGCTCACCGTGTTTCCCGCACTTGTTGGCACAATCGAAGACCGCGTAGTGCTCCTCCTTGAGATCGGGGGCGCCCTCGACGGTCTGCGCGCCGCAGACGGTGCGGTTCGCCTCCTCGACCTGCTCGGCCGTGAAGCCCAGGGCCCGCAGCAGGTTGAACCGGTCGTCGTTGTATTCTTCCGGCTTGAACCCGAGCCGCCTGAGCGTCTTCTCGCCGAGGGTCCACACGTTGATGGCGCCGCTCAGGTCC
>NYZG01000359.1 GCA_002687025.1 Candidatus Poribacteria bacterium | reverse complement strand
GATGAGGCCCTCGCCAAATGACGCGGCCCGCCACGGCGAGAATGCGCCCGTCTCGGCGAAGGCGGCCTTTACGTCGGCAGTGGGCGTCCGTTCCACATCGCCCGCGCGGACGACCTTCGTCACGCTGGCGACGTCGTGACACGCTTCGACGGCGTCCTGATGCCCGTAGTGGAGGTAGTTCCCCGGGTCGGCGCACGCGCCGCAGTTCTCACGTCCCGTGAGTTCAACCAGCCACTTCTGATGCCAGCTCAGGTACACCACGAAGCAATGGTTCAGGATGGCGATGGTCACGCCGTGTCGGGCGGCGAAATCCGCCAACTCCTGAGCCTGTTCGACGAGGTCCGGCAGAAGGCGCTCAAAGTAGACGCCTACAGCTGCGTCGGGGCGATCCGGCGCGATCGGGTGCGCGTCCACGATGGGGAACGAGAGCACCGTCCCGCCTAAGATCGCACACGCCTCGACCTCGATTCTGAGCTCGTCCAGGCACGCCGCGCGTTGCTCGCCAAGGTGTCCCAGCCGCGTGCCCGAGCCGTATGCCGGCATCCGCACACCGGCCTCGTCGGCGAGTTTGCGCACGGACTCCGCGGCGCGGCGACGGTCGCCATCGACTTCCCACCGGCCGGCGTAAAACTCGACGCGCTCCATCCCTTCCCGCGCTGCCAGGCGCAGGACATCCGCCACGCCTCGCTCACCTTCGGGGAGGGCGCTCTCCAGGCAGTAGGTCATAATGGCGGGCTGCATGCGCTGTCTCCTTCGCACGTTCAGTAGGGTCGGCCCTGCGCGCACAGAGTCTATCGCAATCGGCGGCGTGGCATTTCGACGGCGCCCAAGGGCCCGCCTGGGTCGGGGACGTGCTATGATCCCGCCGGCGCCCGTAAAGGGCGACGAAATGGCGGCGCCATCACATCGCGCGCAATGGAGGACATGCACCGATGAGCGACCAGCCCAACATCCTCCTCATCGTCTCGGATCAGATGACCGCCGCGCTCACGGGTGTGTATGGGCATCCGGTCGCGCAGACGCCGCATCTCGAGCGACTGGCCGCAGATGGCGTGCGGTTCGACGCGGCGTATACCCCCTTCCCGCTCTGTTCGCCGGGACGGGCATGCATAATGACGGGGCGCCATGCCTCGGAGATCGGCGCTTGGGACAACGGGGCGCTCCTCGCGGCTGACCAGGTGACCTTCGCGCACTATCTGAGCAACGCGGGCTACGATACGGCGCTCTCGGGCAAGATGCACTTCGTGGGCCCCGATCAGTTGCACGGCTTTCAGCGGCGTCTTACGACCGACATCTACTCGTGCCACTTCGACTGGGTGAAGCCGGAGTGGATCCGCATCAAGGAGATGCAGGGGCGCGACTGCGAGCAAGTCATGGACGATCGCCCCTCGTACAACGCGCGCGGATATACGGGCGAGGCGGTTCGCGTCGGCGTGTGGCACAACGCCCTGAGCTACGACGAGGAAACGCACTTCCGCGCCGTCGAGTATCTCCGATCGAAGGCCCGCAGGCCGGAGGCGGGGCCGTTCATGCTCTGCGCCTCCTACCATCACCCGCACGAGCCGTTCCTGCCACCCCAGGAATACTGGGATCTGTACGACGGCGCGGAGATAGACATCCCCGAGTTCCCGGGAGATCTTGACGACACCTATTCGCTGTTGGACCGCAATCTCAACGCCTATCACGGCACGCGACGCGTGAACCTGCGCGATGAGGACGGACTGCGCAGACTGCGGCGGGCGTACTACGCGCTGGTGACCTATATGGACCGAAAGGTGGGCGAACTGCTGGACACGCTCGACGAGACCGGGCTTGCCGACAACACGGTGGTCGTCTTCACCAGCGATCACGGCGACATGCTCTGCGAGAAGGAGATGGTGCAGAAGCGCACTTTCTACGACTGGTCGTGCCGGGTCCCGCTCGTGGCGCGCTTCCCCGACGGGTGGAAAGCGGGCGCCGTCTGCGACTCTCCGGTGTCTCTTCTGGACCTTTTGCCGACCTTCTGCGAGCTGGCCGGAGAGGACGCGGCCCTGCCGCACGACGGACGTAGCCTGATTGCCGCGGTGGAAGGCGACGCGGCGGATCGCCCTGTCTTTGCCCAGGCGCACGAAGCGGTGGGCGTGCCGTGCATCATGGCGCGGAAGGGGCGCCACAAGTACAACTACATCCACGGAAACGAGGATCAGCTCTTCGACCTCGATGCCGATCCGGGGGAGTGGACCAACCTGCTGGACGACCCGGCGCACGCCGACGTGGCCGCGGAGATGCGCGGGCAAGTGCTGCAGCGCTTCGATCCCGAACGGATGGCCGGCGAGAACCTGGAGAGCTTATACAGGCGGCGGCACATCCGCGACGCGATGAAGGCCAACGGGACCGACTGGACGCACCATCCCCGCTTCGACGCCCGCAGAGGGGCGCTGGACCAATACCTGCCGTGAGCCCCGGCCGCAATCTCCCGAGCGACGGACTCCCGCGCCCGCGCTCTGCGCTATTCAGTCGCGCCGTGTTCACGTAGCAGCTTCGCGGCCGACGTGGCGTTGTGGGCGTGTGTCGTTGCGAGCGGCGTGACGCCGTCGGGATTCTTCGCGTTCACATCGGCCCCGTGCGCGATGAGCAGCTCGGCGATGCCTTTGCGGTTGCTGTGTGCGGCGGCGTGGAGCGGAGTCGTGCCCCAGTGCGTGTTGTCGTTGTGAGCGTTCACGTCCGCGCCGGCCTCCAGCAGCAGTCGCACGACGGCGGCTTTGCCCTTCCACACGGCTGCGTGTAGCGGCGTTGAGCTGCCGGCCCCACGCGCGCGCACGAGGTCGGGATTCTCGGCGAGTAGCGCCTGTACCTGTTCGACATCTCCCACGCCCGCTGCGCGTACTATTTGCCGTTCAGGCGCTTCTGTCTTGGGTGAGTCGGTCGCCATTGCGTCCCCTTATCCTGGGTTCGTCGCGTACATCCCGCTTGCGCCCTCGGCAGAGCGGCCGGCGAGTGATGCCGGCGTCAGTCGATGCCTCAGTATACGCGCCCCCCGAGCGCAGGCGACGGGAATGCGAGGCGAGCTCGCGGTCGACTCCGCTGCCATGACTGGGCGGCTGCTGTCCGGCCTCGCTGACCCGTGACGGGCAGGCGTTAAGGCAGCCCGGGGCCGTCCTCACCCGCCGGCGAACGCGCGGCCTGAATCGGACACTCGAAGCAGCGACGCGGTTCGCAGCAGCCGTCGTACAGTTCGAGCATTCCTTGCTGCGCCTTCGCCTGCTGCTTCGCGTCGGCTTTTTTGGGCAGCCGAAGCGCCTGCGCGGCGACCCACCGCGTCTTGTGGTTCGATTGCAGCGGAGGATGACCGTGGAACAGGTCGATCGCGCGGCGGCGGGTGTCTTCGCCGTTCTCGGTGTCTGCGGCCGCCACGAGCATCGGCAGCGCGACGTTTACCCAGATGTCCCGCGCCCGAGTCTCTCCGACGAGATGCCTCGCCTTCCGGGCCGACGGCTTTCCCACGTCCAAATGGCTCGCCCAGTATTCGCCCGGTTTCGCCTGGACCGACCGCCAACGCGGTCGCCAGTCTCCGTCCGCGCTGCCCTGCCAGGCAAGTTCCGCGAGTCGGTCCACGAACTGTCCTTCATGCTCCTGAACGAGACGCGCCAGCGCGACGACGCGGCGCACCGGCGTGTTTCCATGCCTGGAGCGTGAGAATCGCCACTGCTCGCGCAGGAGCGTCGGCGACTTGGCGCCAAGTGCCTGCCACTGCTTCTGCTGTGCTGCGGTGTGGGCATCGTTGGCGCGGGCCGCGAGGAACCCCGCCGACCCCAGCAGCAACGCCTCTGCGTCTTCCACATCGAGCCCGCGCAGGCGGTCGAGCGGCACGACATCCACCAACTGCCCAAACGCCTCTCGGTTGTCTGCATATCCGAGAGCGTCGGCGAGCATGCGGTACACGGCTTCATCCTCGCCGAGGAGTCGCCGTTGCTCTCCGGCCGCTTCGGCCTTGCGAAGGAATCGCACGTCCGCGAGGCGGTCCACGACTCCCAGCCTAACAGCCACCGTCGGATCGTCCACGGGCAGGGGACACTCCCATTTCCTGGGCGCCGACGCCAGGCGATCCGCGAGATCCCCCACCGATGTCCGCAGATGCGTGCGCAGTTCGACCACCGGCACGCGGCCCTGTGCCGACGTGTGCACGTAGAAGTCACGAAGCGAGTGGTTCAGCACGACGTGCAGGATGACGCGATCGTAGCGCGGGTCCGTGTGGTGCCGGTGTGCGTACCAATCCGACGTCTGGAAGTGGAACTCGACGGCCCCGCGGCGTGGCGTGCCGTCTTCTTCGAGCGTGGCGCCGAGGAAATCGGGCCCGTCACCGGAGTTCGCCGTCCCAGGATCCAGGATGCGGACGCGCCTGCCGTCGAGTGTGCGAAGCGGCCGACGAAGCAGGTCGGGGCGCTCCCAGACGCGGCACAGCCATTCCTCGGGGAAGGCCGGCAGGAAACGGGGCGATGGACACACTGCCGCCTCCTCTATCCGCCAGCATGAGAACAGAACGTGCGATGCCGCGGCCGCGGCTAGACGGTGAGGAGTCCGTCGTGCAGGTCGCGTATCAGCGCGGCGAGCCCAGACGCGATCTCGTCGAACAGCCGTCCACCGCGGTCGGCCGACGCAGCCTCGGGGTCACCCAGACCCCCGTGATGCGACCGCTGGTCGATGCGAGCATATTGGATCACGTTCTCGCGGTGCTTGGAAGGGGAGACCAGGCCGTCGCGCGCGCGTTTGTCTTCCAGGACCCGCTCGGGATGCAAGCGCATCATGAGGGATGTCTCGAGATCGCCCGCGTGTCCGGGGAACTCTCCGGTTCCCTCGCCGGGCTTGGACGAGTCGACCACAGACCAATACGAACACGCGACCACCGCCAACCCCGAACGACGCTGGCGCATCTCGCGCAGCGCCATGTTCAGCGGCGCTTCGTTTTCGTACTGGCCGTTCAAGAGGAGGATTCGTGTGAACCCGGCGTCCGCCACGCTGCCTGCCAACCCCGTGACCACCTGCTGATACGTCTCCGACGAGATAGTGAGGGCGCCCTTGTACGGCGCGTGCTGAGCGGTGTTCGACAGCCACTGCGTCGGCAGGACGAGCACGTGGTCGGGAATGCGCGAGATCAACTCCGCGACAAGGGAGTCCAGGATCAGCGCGTCCGTGCCGAACGGCAGATGCAGGCTGTGCTGCTCGAACCCGGCGAGTGGAACAACGGCGACGCGTTCGCGCGGTACCTGTTGCAGCTGTGTCCATGTGAGCTCGGACAGGTACATTCGGCGCGGCGTCCAGATGTGATGCAGACCGGAGGTGATTCAGAAGTGAGTGGTGGGGCGTGCTGGAGTTGAACCAGCGACGTCTACCGTGTGAAGATAGCGCTCTACCACTGAGCTAACGCCCCGTCGCGGTCCATAGAAGGTGGTGGGGCCACCAGGATTCGAACCTGGGACCTGCCGGTTATGAGCCGGTGACTCTAACCACTGAGTTATGGCCCCATCAGCGTTGTAAGTCTAGACCGGCGACGCCGACGCGTCAATGCGTTCCCTGGCGTCGTGACCGGCCCTTGGTATGTTCCCCCGTAACGCCGTGGTGACCGCAGGCGCGTCGGGATCTCGCTTGGCGGCGCCGAATCCGCGGGCGCGCGCCCACACCAGTCGAGGCAGTTGCATGCCCAAAGAACATGGGAAGCTGACGCGGCGCGATTTCATCGCGAAGTCGAGCGCCGCATCCGCTGCGTTCACGATCGTTCCGCGGCACGTCCTCGGCGGCTTGGGGTATGCGGCCCCGAGCGACACGCTCAACCTGGCGCTCATCGGCGCCGGGGGACATGGGGCCTTCCTCATTGACGAGATCGTCTCTCAGACGAGCGGGATACCACGCGATTTGGGCGGCGTGCAGGTCGTTGCCGTCTGTGATGTCGATGAGAAACGGGCGAGCGAGACAACCATCAGGACGGTCCCGTTCACGGCCACCAACGATGCCGGTTTCAAGAGGTTCCCAAAGGCGCCCCAGTACGCCGATTTCCGCAAGCTGCTCGACAGCGAGGAGAAGCACATCGATGCGGTCGTGGTCGCCACGCCAGACCACACGCACATCCCCGCGAGCGTGATGGCCATGCGCATGGGCAAGCACTGCTACTGCGAAAAGCCCCTGGGACACAACATCCACGAAGTCCGACTGGCTGCCGAAGTGTCGCGAGAGGCCGGCGTGGCCACGCAGATGAGTATCGGAAACCACGGTTCCGAAGCGTTCCGCGATGTCGTCGAGCTCACCCGTGCCGGCGCCATTGGGGAAGTCCGAGAAGTCCACGTCTGGTGCGACGAGGCGTGGGGAAACATGCGCCGTCCCGCCGAAACTCCTCCGGTTCCGAAGCATCTGGATTGGGATCTGTGGCTGGGCCCCGCCCCGTATCGTCCTTACCATCCCATTTATCACCCTGGTTCGTGGCGCGACTGGTGGGACTTCGGAAACGGCAGACTCGGGGACATCGGCTGCCATGCGCTCGACCTGCCGTTCTGGGCTCTCGACTTGGAATACCCGCTGACGGTCGAGGCGGAAGGGCCCCCTCTGAATCCCGAGAGCACGTCCTCTTGGCTAGAGGCGCGCTGGACGTTCCCCGCCCGGGGCGATCTTCCTCCGGTGGAACTGACCTGGTACCACGGCGGGAAACGCCCGGAGCTGCTGCGGGACGTCGACCTTCCCGACTGGCCCGTGGCCATCCTCTTCGTCGGTTCCGACGGCATGCTCATCACCGAGATCGAAGTAGTGCCGCCCAGGTACGAGTTGCATCCCAAGCGGCGTCTTGCCGACTACCTGAACGGCCCGCAGGCCGTACCCCGGTCAGTCGGCCTTCCGGTGGAGTGGCTGCAAGCGTGCAAGACGGGAGCCTCGACCTCCGCCGGCTTCGACTACTCAGGGCCGCTGACCGAGACGGTGCTGCTGGGCAACGTCGCGTATCGTGTCGGGGAGAAGCTCGAATGGGACGCCGCGAACCTGGAGGCCACGAACTGCCCGGAGGCCGACCGGTTCATCCGCCGCGAGTACCGGCAGCGGTGGGCCCTGTAGCGCGGCGCCGTGGCTGCAAGACCCAACTCGATCCCGCGCTCATCCAGTCGTTCGGGGTGGACGAGTGTGAATGGCTGATTACGCGCGGCGCCTGCCTGAATCCCCTGCCGGGCGCATGCTATAGCCCGCTCGCGCAAGGGCCCGAGGCGTATCTGCCGGAGAGAGTGCGGCTGCTTCTTTCAGATGGCGCCGACCTGCGCTCCGTTCCAGTACGACATGACCCAAACTTTGCGACCTAGCGAGGGCGAGATGCCACCTCTGTTCGTTGCGATCGGTACGTGGCACGGTCCGCGCGAGGAGATCGGAGCAATGGGTGAGTGTGTGGAGATCACCGAAGTCCTGACCCAAGGTGGCGCGGGCCCGAGCGGACATACCAAGTCGAAATCGCGCGCGACCTGTTCTCCCTGACGGCGCTGCAGTTTGCGCATCGACTCGCCGAGATATTCCCCGAGCAGGGATTCCGGAAAGTCACCGCCCTGCTTCAGGAAGCCGCGGCCGACTGAACGCTAGGGAGCAATGACGATGCGCCGCGTCGCGCGGTAGGATTCCGCGCGGAGCTCGACGATGTAGGCGCCACCGGCGGCCTCTTCGCCTTGGGCGTTGCGCTCGCCCCAGTGGGCGTCGCGGCTCGCCGTGCGGCAGACGGCGTGGGATGTGGATCGGCCGCTGTCGCCGTTACTCTGGCACGAACGGCGGCCCAGCGACCGCATCGATGTCGCTGACGACATCCACCACTGCTGGCTTGCCCGAGGCCAACGCCTGGGCGAGCACGCTCTGGATTTCCCCGGGGTCGCCCACGCGCGCGCCAAAGGCTCCCATGGAGCGGGCGATCTCGGCGAAGTCCACATCTTGGAAGACCCACATCTCCTCCGGCGCGCCCGTCGTCTGGTCGCCGTAGGCGTGGCGCACGCCTCCCCGGTATTGGTTCAGCGAGTGGTTGTTGTTGATGACCGTGACGGTGTTGATGCCGCATCGGACCGCGGTTTCAAGTTCGCTGAGGTGGTACCAGAATCCGCCATCTCCGGTGAAACAGATCACCGGCCTGTCGGGCGCGGCGCACTTGGCGCCCATCGCCGCCGGGAAGCCCCACCCGAGCGAGCCCGCGCATCGCAGATAGCTCTGGCCGGGCTGTGTAATCTCGATGATGGTTCCTGTCCAGATGCCGGCGTGCCCGGTGTCGGAGACCAGCATCGCGTCGGCGGGTAGCCACTCGCCGATTTCGTGACACAGTCGCTCCGGTCGGATAGGCGCCGCGTTGGAGTTGAGACGAGGTCCGGCCTCCGCCCGCCACTCTGACACGCGTTGACGCGCCCACGCCCTCCACTCGGGGTTGGGGACTGTGGGTCCCAGGCCTTCGATGAGACGCCGCACGGTCGCCTTGGCGTCACCAACCAGCGCCACCTGCGTTGGGTAGTTCCGGCCGATCTGCGCCGGGTCTATGTCGATCTGGATCGTCGTGGTGCCGGGTTTGGGCGCCTGCCAGAAGTGGGTGACCTGTCCATCCGCTCGACTGCCCACGAAGAGCACAAGGTCTGCCTCGCAGACCACCTCATTGGCACACCGGCGGGAGTAGGTTCCGGCGACGCCCACCGACAGTGGGTGGTCCTCGGGGATCGCTCCCTTGCCGCTGAGTGAGGTGGCCACGGGCATCGACAGCTTCTCCGCGAGCTCGACGATGTCCGGCCCCGCCTGCGACGCAGTTACGCCTCCGCCGGCGACCAAGACGGGCCGATCTGCCTGCGCAAGCATAGTGGCGGCTCGCCGGACCTGTTCTACATCCGGCTCTGGCCGAGCGACAGGATAGCCCGCGAAGGAAGGCTCGATTACGACGTCAATGTCGGCTTCGGCGCCGGTGACTGTTTCACCG
>NYZG01000358.1 GCA_002687025.1 Candidatus Poribacteria bacterium | reverse complement strand
TCAGGGTCGCGCTGGGTGAGTCCCGTCGCGATCGGCGCGCGCTGCCACACCGCGTCATCGAGGATTCCGTCGATGGCAGGCGGCTTGTGCTCGACACGAACCGCTCGGATGGTCCTGTCGTCGTCTCGGCTCCGTGGCGTATGCGCGTGGAGCGCCCCCGCCAGGCAGCCGCCGCAAAGGCCGACAAGCAGCAACGCACTACGCCGCCAGGGGATGCGCGCGCGCGTGAGTGGCTCGGAACTCGGTGTATGGCGCAGAGCGCCACGGGCGCCTCCACCGATGGTCGTCTTGGCGGCCATGGATTACCCCCGTATCGCCGAGTATGTCTCGGCGCGGTCGGCGCATCAGGGAGGCGCTACGACGACCGTGATCTGTCAAGTACGGCACGAGCGCGTAAACCGGTGGAGCGGCGGCAAGGAGCGCTGCTATAGGTGGACCGTAGTGCGGCAGAGCTCGACGCAGTACGCGTGCCGGCCCAGCTCCTCGCCCGACAGCAACGCAAGGCCGTTCGCCATCGGTTCTGTGGACATCACGGCGCTCCGTGAGCCGTGCGGAGCGCTGGGCGCGCATATCGAGATGGCCCAGCGCCGAGACACGTGTCGAGCATCGCGGACACAGCGCATAGGACACGCCGGGGGACGCCTCGGATTGCGTAGCCAACCCGGGGAGCTCTTTTCTTTTTTTTGTGGCGACCGCAGCCAGATTCGCTCAGGAGCTGCGGCCGAATCGGGTCCCAGTTACCTTTTTTCTTTTCAACCGGAGGACCGGACGCGAATCCAGTTCGGAGCTGCTGTGGGCCGGGTTCGGGCAGGCCTTTTTTGGATGCGGCGTCACGGCCGGAAGCGATGTGTGTTCGAAGGCGCCGTCGAGCCGAGTGCAGGCGCGTGCGTACGGTCGTCGGATCGATGTTCAGGTCGTCCGCCACTTCCGCGGTAGACCGGCCGAGAGAGTAGAAGGCGTCGACGACGATCCGCTCGTGATCGGGGAGCCTACCGACCGCAGTGCGCACCGATTCGCGCTCAGCCTCGCGCTCCAGCGTGCGCAGACCGTCCAGTTCGCCTGAGGGGATGTCCGCGGCCAACTCCAAGGGGACGAGTCGCAGCCTCGATTTTCGCGCGATCAGATCGCACTGCGTCCATACCACGCGAGTGAGCCACGACCGGAACGCCGCGACATCACGAAGCGAGTGGAGATGGCTCCAGGCGTACAGGAAGGCTTCCTGCACAGCGTCCTGCGCCAGGTGGGCATCCCTCAGATAGCGATACGCTTGCCGGCTCGCGCGGAGCTCGCAACGTCGTACCACCACCTGGAAGGCGGCGTGGCGGTCTGCTACGGAAAGCGACGTGTCCATCGTCCGATGGATGTGCTCGCTCAGGTCGGGCATCCCGGGTTCCTCTCGGAGGGTTCATCCTAATAGACACAGAACCGGGCATCAATGTTCGCGCTTTTCTCGGGAAGCCGGGCGCGCGTATTTCAGGTGTGCGTGCCATGTGCCTCCTGCACATGTGTCAGCGCGAGCGCCAGCCTACATCCCTATCCAGTAGTTCAGCTTCACGAAGAACACGTTCCTCCCCCTGTCCGTGAACGTCGAGCCTAGGTCGTCGAGCGGTCGGAATGCGATCCCCTCCCCCGCGCCACTCCGTGACTGCGACCAGACGGCGAAGAGCGTGCTGCCCGGACGGTACTCCCACCGCAAGACGACGTTGCTGCGCAGCGATTGGTTCTTGAAGTCGGGATCGAACTCGACGTGGGGATATGGCGTGAACTCGTAGGATTCCGGTCTCGCAAGCTCCTTGAATTCCTCGTAGTCTCCGGTGGCCACGAACGCCTGCATCCAGAACTGCAGGCTCAGCGTCGGCGTGAGCGTCGCGTTCAATCGGCTGGTGAAATCGAGCTGATTCGCCGTGAGTTCTCCGAAGACGTAATGATCCTCCATCCCATCCCCGTCATCGTCCACGTTGGTCACCCAACTGGCGGCGTCACGTCGCCAGCCGTACGACGGGGACAGGCTCAGCTGGAGCGCCGATGACGGATAGAAGGTGACGCTGGGACTCACTTCCTTTGCCTGCCCTTCCTCGGTCGGCGCGACGAAGCCGTCGAGAACCACGCGCACGCGCTTCCCCGAGGGCGTCGACACGGTCACCTGGGTCCCTGAACTGCCGGGGTCCCGCATGAGCGGGCCGCCGCGCGTCTTCGTATCGTTCATCGATTCCAGGGCGCGGTACGTGTAGATGTCCAGGTTCCAGTAGTTTCGGAACGTGGCGCCCGCCCAGAAGTTGAGGCTACGATCTACGTTCACGCGGTCGTAGTTCCAGTGACCTATATATCCCAGCATCGCGGATAGGGACCTGAAGGAACGCCATGGCTGCAGCGTTTGGACGTGGACCCAGCTGAAGGACGTGATACGATCCGCCTGAAAGAGAAAGCCGAGGTCGTTTGGATCAAACTCCGGCGACAATGCGTCAAGCTGGAGAGCTGCGGTGAGCCATCCGCTGGTCTTGTCAAGATCGAGGGACATCGCGTAGCCGCTCTGGCGGTTGTCGGAACGTCCAGCGCGAGTCCCGGCAACCTGGCCGGTGAAGCGGTACGCGTTATCCCGCCAATGCACGTTCCAGTCCAGCCCTCCGGAATAGGCCGACTCCGCGTCCCTCCGATGGACGGACGTCATCAACGCCCCTACCGTCGAGTTCTCGAGAACATCCTGCTGTGCCCGGGCGATAAGATAGTTGGTGAGTGGCTCGATCAGATGCTCCTCACGCGTGCGGCGTTCGACACCGGAGGGGTCCGTTCTCGTTCGCGCGATGGCGGCGTATTCCGGAGCCGTGATCGCCTCCATGACGCCGATGGAGGTCGAGTCGCCCACTTTGCCGGTGACCTTCGCCGCGCTGAGGATCGTTGTCGAATCCGGACGGTCCACCACTTCCGCGTCCGCAGGCAGTGGGAAACGACCGGGCCGCTTGCCAATCCTCCGCGAGTAGAAGAGCGAAAACTGCTCTCGGCCAAGCGGCCTAAAGATCCGAGAGCCCTCGACGAAGAAGGGGCGGCGTTCGCTGAAGAACGTCTCGAAGACGGAGAGGTTGAGGACGGCTGGATCGGCCTCCACCTGGCCGAAGTCCGGGTTCATCGTCGCGTTCAGGGACATACTCGATGAGAGGCCGTATCGGACGTCCGCGCCCAACCCCGAGAACAGGTCGCGACCGTCTGGATGGGCCACGGATTCCGGCTCGAACGTCTGACGAGCGACGGCGTACGGAAGCGCCTCGATGTGCACTGGTGGATGGATGCCGCGGATGCCTACGATGTGGCCGTTGCGAGATGAGATCCCCGTCTCGTCTCGGCCGACGAGGGACCACATGGCGTATTCCTGCTTGCGCGGGATCTCGCGTTCTAGGTTGATCCCCCAGGTGTACTGCTCGTGCGCGCCGAACCGGAGAGCGTGGTAGGGGATCCTGAACTCCGCGTTCCACCCAAGGTCGTGGACGCGGGTCTTCACCTCCCACACGCTGTCGTAGGAGCCATCGAATCGGGAGTCGCCGCTGATGGCGCTGTCGCCATACGCCCCGGACGCGCCGGCCTCGAAAGCGAAGCCCGTTCGATGGTCGTGGTGCGGGTCAAGGCGTATGCGTACCGAGTCGGCCTCGCTATTCGGCATCTGGTCCCGGCGATAGAGACGCCTGATGATCTCGTCGGGTTCGCTGTCATAGCACAGGATGGCGATATATAGCGCCTCGTCGTCGTAGGCGACCTGAAACGCGGTCTCCTCCGAGGACGGCGTGCCTTCGTCCGGGTCTCGCTGGGTGAGTCCTGTGGCAATCGGCGCGGATCGCCATACCTCGTCGTCAAGGCGTCCGTCGATCGTGGGCGTAGCGGCCCCGACGCGGACGGCTCGGATCGTCTTTCCGTCCGCGCCATCCCGAGTTTCATGGGCGCACAGAGACCGTGTCACCCCTCCGCAGCAGAGGATCGCGAGGAACAGCGCGATGAGCCACGAGAACAGACGCCCCGCCGCACGAACGTAGTCGGCCTTCGGTTGATCTGCGGGATGCTCATCCGGCATTGCGCGTCCTCCTCTGACGCGATGGAGCCTTCAGGAAGTAGCCGTCGAGCGTCCAATGGCGATCGTCGGAAGTTCTGTGAAGTGGCTCCCTGCCCTTACACTTCCGTCGTGTGTGCGGGCAACCGGAACTCCTCCGGCATGTCGTCGTCCGACTCCCACCGATATGCCAGCGCCTCCGGCACTTCCGGCAACAGACGCAGGGCCCGGTACTGAATGTCCCGATACAGTGCCTTGGAATCGCTAACGCCAAGGGAGATGCGACCCCGAGGGCTGTGACGATCCGTGACCTGGTTGACGAGAGCGCCGTCGATGTAGGTGGTGATCGAATCCGCGCGAGCGAGGATCGTCACCGCGTATTCCCGGCCAAGCTCGGACGGGTAGTGGACCATGCTGAGCGGCGTCACCCAGCCGCGCGCGTTCCGCTGTACGGCCACGGTTGCGTCTCCCGGATGCATGGACAGAAAGTACCAGGGGCGCGTATAGGGACCCTCGCTATCGTCCCAGCGGAAGTTGATCTCGCACCACCCATCGATGGGAGTCACCAGCAGGGACAGCTCCATATCGTGCCAGCGCACGTCCCCGGTCGCCAAGCACACGCCCCCGCCGCTCCCGTCCAACAACAGCCCGTTGCCGACAATCTCGACATTCTCGGGTACTTCTCCCGCAGCGATCGGACGATACCGCTCCTTATCCACGTCGTCCCATTGGACGAGCGTGTCCCAACCCGACAGATCGCCGGTGAAGAGAGGCTTCCACCCGCCTCCCCACGTCTGCCGGCGGAACTCCTCCTTGCGGAAGTCGTGCGGCACATGCTCGCGTCCGGTAGGATGCGTCGTCATGCGTTCGATCTCCTTTCGGATGGCAAGACGCGTTCGGTGCAGTCGGCTTCTGATCGTTCCCGGCGGGAGGCCGAGGATTCGACCGATCCGCCGGGTCGACAGTCTGGAGAAATAGCGAAGGTTGATCAGCAGGCGAGCCCTCGCGGACACGGCCTCCAACGCCGCGGGCAAGAACTCGATCTCGTCCGTCATCTGGGATGTACTGACATCCATCGACTCAACGGACTCGCCGACGAGCGCCCGATAGCCGTTGAGCGTGGATTGGCGCGAAGACCGCCGTTCTCTGTGGCGCAGCGCCACGTTGGCGACAATGCGGTACAGCCAGCCGCCGAATCGCTCGACATCCTGGAGCGCCTCCAGCCGCTGCCAGACGATTATCCACGCCTCTTGAACCGCGTCCTTGGCGTCCGCGGGGTCGTTGAGGATTCTCGCCGCGACGCGGTAAGCGGCGCGTTCGTACTCTTCCACAAGGCGTACAAACGCGTGTTCGTCGCCGTCGCGCGCCCGCTCGACAAGATCCGAACCGTCCTGCGTCACTGCATCTTCCTACGCGTTGGTGTCGACCCTATTCACTTAGTTAGATACGTCCAGCGATGATCCGCTCCCTTGAAACTGAGCGAGGTGAGCGCGCACTCGTCCGACCCGAGACAGAACGACCTGACCAGAGTTCGAATGACCGCCGTCACCATATCCGAGCGAGGCGGCAGACTGCGCTATGGGGGTATCGGGAGCGCGGGGAACTGCTACCGCACGAAGGCGCCAGCTTCTTTTTCTCGTCTGGCATGGCGTTCACGCTGATGAGGAGCCGTCAGTAGGAAGGCGAGTGGAGCCTTCTCGTCAGCTGCGGCGCGGGCCAGTTCCTTACGCGTAGGATCTAGCTGCTATCTCGGGGGCGACGGCGCCTCGTGCCGTCTCGACAGCCGCCGACATGGCCGTGCGGGCGTCTTAGCGCGTGTGGCGTACCCGTTCTGTCCAGTTGGGTGGCGGCTCCCTGGTAAGGATCGTGTCGCGTTCTGCGCTAAAGTGCCACGCTTGGTGGTCCAGTCCCGGCCATCTGGCGCAGAAGTGCGTCGTTCCCACCCTCGTAGAACTCTGAACGAGACACTCTCCTGATGTTGTCTCGCTGGGAGTAGCCCCCTTCCCTGCGCCTCACACCTCCGTTGTGTGTGAGGGCAACCGGAACTCTTCCGGCATGTCGTCGTCCGACTCCCACCGATATGCCAGCGCGTCCGGCACGTCCGGCAGCAGACGCAGGGCCCGGTACTGAATGTCCCGATATAGCGCCTTTGAGCCGTTGGCGCTAAAGGCGATACGCCCGCGCGGGCTGTGACGATCGGTGACCTGGTTGACGAGCGCGCCGTCGATGTACGTGGTGATCGAATTCGCGCGAGCGAGGATCGTCACCACGTATTCCCGGCCGTACTCGGTCAGGTAGTGGACGACGCTGAGCGGCGTCACCCAACCTCGCGCGTTCCGGTCCACCGCCACCGTTGCGTCGCCCGGCTGGATGGACAGGAAGTACCAGGGGCGCGCAAGACAGCCCTCGCTATCGTCCCAGCGGAAGTTGATCTCGTTGCAGTCTCCGGAGATGGGAGTCATCAACAGAGAAAGTTCCATGTCGTGCCAACGTACATCCCCGGTCGCCAAGCCTATGCCGTGCCCGCGGGTACCGTCCACCAACAGCCCGTTATCGACAATCTCAACACCCTCCGGCGCCTCTCCCGGCGCAATCGGACGATACTGAGTCTGTCGCTTGTCTTCCTGAGTGATGAGCTCGTCCCAACCCGACAGATCGCCTGTGAAGAGAGGCTTCCACCCGCCTCCCCACGTGCGCGGGCGGAACGCCTGCTTGCGAAAATCGGCCGGCACGTGCTCGGGTTCCGTACGATATGTCGTCATGCGTTCGATCTCCTCATGCGTTCGATCTCCTTTCGGATAGCGAGACGCGCTCGGTGAAGTCGGCTCTTTACCGTTCCCGTCGGAAGGTCGAGTACTCGACCGATCTGCTGGATCGGCATATCGGAGAAATAGCGAAGGTTGATCAGCAGGCGAGCCCTCGCGGACAGGGCCTCCAACGCCGCCGGCAAGAACTCCGCTTCGTCGGTCTGGGAGATGTCGCCAGCCGCCGCTTCAGTGGACTCGCCGAGAAGCGCGCGATAGCCGTTCAGCGTGGACCGACGTGAAGATCGCCGCTCTCGGTAGCGCAGCGACACGTTCGCGACAATGCGATACAGCCAGCCGCCGAATCGCTCGACGTCCCGCAGCGCATCTAGCCGCGCCCAGACGATCATCCACGCCTCTTGAACGGCGTCCTTGGCGTCCGCGGGGTCGTTGAGGATTCTCGCCGCGACGCGGTAAACGGCGCCTTCATACTCTTCTACGAGTCGTTCGAACGCGTGTTCGTCGCCGTCGCGTGCGCATGCGACAAGATCCGAGGTGTGCTGCGTCACTGCATCTTCCTACGCGTCGGTGCTGATCCGGTTCACTTAGGTAGATACGTCCAACGGCGAACGGTTCCATTGAACCTGCGCCCGAGTTGGCCGCCGCAAAGGCTGACGAGAAGCAGTGCGATTCGCCGAGAGGGCGCATAGGGTGGCGCCAAGCGGGCGCCGCAACCACTGCGATCTGTGGGGTGCCTCACTGCCACGTCGACTGACCGCAGGGCGGGCTCGCCAGACGCCATGGGGAGCCGTCGACCGCGCGTGGCCGATGGACGGCGAACCCATCGGCGGTGAACTGCTGTCGTAGGATCGCGCGGCCGGCGTGCCGCTCCAGTTCTTCACCCGACAGCGGCGGCCCGTGCGCCAACGGTTCTGTGGACATGATGGCGCACCCCCGATCGATGCTGGGACTGGGCGCGTATATCGAGTCACGAGACGCCTAACGTCGACTCCCACTCGAAGAAGCCGACCTCGCCGATGGCGTGTTGGAAGATCGCTCGGGCGGCGGACGCCTTCTCGGGCGCGGACGCGACGGTGTAGAACGCGTGGACGTGACCAGCG
Organism: Candidatus Poribacteria bacterium; assembly: GCA_002687025.1. Lineage (GTDB taxonomy): Bacteria > Poribacteria > WGA-4E. Next base: position 1,276 of record NYZG01000358.1, on the reverse strand, counting down.
AGGACCGCGTCGACCTCGTGCAGGCGCGCGACGACCTCCTTGTCGCGCGGCAGCCAATGACCTGCCGCCAGGTACTGCGCGCGTACGAGCATCTCGACCGCGGCGGACATGAGCATCGCAGCGCCGGCGGGATCGTCGTCTACGATGTCGAGGCCGTCTTCGAGGAGCGTGGCGGCCCGGTAACGCTGCGCGATCAGTCCCTCGTCGCTCACCTCGGGGCCGTTTGCGAGATCCCTGGCCGCCTGCTCGCGTATCTCGCTCAGTACCGAATCGCCGTCGTACACGACGAAGCCCGTGCTGACCATGTGCGCGGTGACCGGCTTGCCTTCGATGCGCTCCTCGTCGAAGTAGCGTTGCACACGCGAGGGCGGGTTCACGAATATCTCCGTGGGAACGCCGTTGAAGCGCTTCTGCGCGCGCTGCCGCCTTGGATCGTCCCACAAGACCCACATGTCGAGATCGCTCGTAGCGCTGGGATTTCCGCGGAGTATCGTCCCCGTCACGATGATGGCTATGGGGTCGTACCGTTCGATGATGTGTACAACCGCCTGCCGTAACGCCTCGTCGTAGGGCTCGCCGAGTTCGGGAAATCGGCATCGTACCAGCTTGCCATCCATGTGAATCCTCCACGCGCCGCGCAGCGTAAAGACAACGATAACCTGGCTGGGAGCCAGGGGAAATAGACGCAACCCGGTTCGGGAGGATCGCGTAAGTTGCAGTGTCGAGAGGTTGTGGACAGTATGTGGATAACTTGTCCGCCGAGGCCGATGGAATCTCCGCTCTGACCAACTCGGCGCCGGCTCACACGTCTCCTCTCTCGTCATGTGCCGAGACGGTGTGAGCGGCTTCGGAGGCGGCGCGGGCATGTCCCCGCGCCTGAGCGTGGGGGCGAACCGGACAACGACGATGGCAGAACAGACAGAATTCGTCTGGAGCGATCTCGTCGGCGAGTTGCAGGACGGCCCGCGCGATCCTTATCTGGATCAGGCGGCGGGGCAACTGTTTCCCGATAAGACGACACTGCAAATCCGTGTTGCCTCCCCCTGGGCACTCAAGACGATTGAGGACCGGCACCTCGACCGCATCCGCGCCAGCCTGCGAGCGAGATACGAAGAGCCGTACGACGTGGAATTCCTCATCGACGCCAGCCTGGAACCACCTGAAAAGGTCGTCGAGGAAGTCGAGGACGGCCACGACTCGCCCACCGAAGTGGCCGCGGCCCGCGAACCACGTAGAGAAGCCCGGCCGCGGGGTGTGCCTGGCGTCGGTGAACAGG
>NYZG01000357.1 GCA_002687025.1 Candidatus Poribacteria bacterium | reverse complement strand
TCGTTAACGAGGCCGCGTTGCTGGCGGGGATCGACCTACGCTGCGTACCCGACGCCCGCGAGGCGGCCCGCCGCATCATGGATTTCGGATGTGCCGCCGTGATCGTCAAGGGCGGCCACCTAGACGACGAGCCGCGGGCGGTAGATGTCCTCTACGATGGCTCCCGCTTCGAGGAGTTCGCGGCTGACCGCGTCGAGACGACGCGCACGCACGGCACGGGTTGCACCTATTCCGCCGCGTTGGCGACCTTCCTGGGTCAGGGAGCCGACCTGGTGACGGCGGTGTCGCAGGCGAAGGAGTACATCACCGGCGCCATCGCGAACGCCCCCGACATAGGCCACGGCCACGGTCCCACCCACCACTTCTGGCGCGCGACCAGATGACCCGCGCTGTACCTCGCCTACTCGTCATCACCGACACGGCGCTCCAGACGCGCTACGGCCACGCGGACCTCGCAAGACGCGCCATCGACGGTGGCGCCGACGGCATCCAGCTACGCGACAAGGCCGCCCCCATTCGTGGGCTCCTCGCGGAGGCCGAGGCCACGCGGGACGTATGCGCACGGGCCGGCGTGGCGTTCTACGTGAACGACCGCGTGGATGTCGCGCTGGCCGTAGGCGCGGACGGCGTCCACGTGGGTCAGGACGACATGCCCGTTACGGCAGTGCGGCGCCTCCTCGGCCCTGAGCCGGTCGTCGGTGTGACGGCCTTCACGCCTGCCCTGGCGCGGGCCGCTGCCGCCGACGGCGCGGATTACGTGGGCTTCGGGCCCATCTTCGGCACGCAATCCAAGGCGAACCCTCGCCCGGCGACCGGCTTGGATGGACTCGCATCGTTCGCGACGGCCTGCGATCTGCCGATAGTCGCCATCGGAAGCGTCCGCGCGGACCACGTGACAGACCTGCTGGCCGCCGGAGCGCACGGCGTCGCGGTGATATCGGCCGTCTGCTGCGCCCCCGACGTCGCGGCAGCGGCGCGCGCATTCGCGGAACGCCTCCCGTGATCGGCCGTGTCCGAACGCTCCTGCGACGCGCGACGACCTACCACGGATGGCCCCTCGGCTGGCTGTGGATAATCCTCGGCGTGTCGGTCGCGCTGGCGTTCGCGCCTCTCTTCGATGTCCTCGGGTATGAGTTCGCCATCGTCGTCGGCGTCGTCGGAGGATTCGCCGCCGGCCATGTGGGTATATGCGCCGTCCGTCGCGCGAGGGAATCCGGCTCGCGGGCAGACGTTCTGGCGCTTGCCGGCGGCTCGCTGCTCGCATCCGTTCCGCTGTTGGTCGCGCCGCTGGTCGTTATCTCCGTGAACGCGCTTCGCGTCCGCAACTGCGACTACGTGCTCGGCCTCGCGTTCTACGCGCTCATCCCCGGCGTATCGGTGGCATACGGGGCGTGCGCTGGTGTCCTGGGCGCCCTCCTCACGCGGAGCGCGCGACGGGCGTCGCTCGTGTGGATGCTCTGGCTGCTGCTGGGCATCGCGCTGATCGGGCACAACGTCCTGCTCCATCCGCCGATGTTCGCCTATCACGCACTCGCGGGATACGTCCGCGGGTCGATCTACGACGACGACGCCCGTATCACGGGCACGCTGCTCCTCGCGCGGGGGTTCACGCTCCTCCTGGCCGGCAGCTTCGTCGCCATCGCGCACGCGGCCCACTACCCGGGGCGACAGCGCTGCTCCTTCCGGCGCTTGCGCGGCGGATTCGGGGCCAGGCGGCCTCGCCTCGTGGCTGCAGCGATGGTCCTCGCGTGCGCCGCGTTGTGGCACTGGCGTGGGCCACTTGGCATTCGTCCAGATCGCCGCGACGTTCAGGACGCCCTGGGCGCATCGCACGAGACCGCGCACTTCGTGATCCACTACGACCCGTCATCGGCGGCGGCGCGGAACATTGAGCTGATCGCCTCGGACCATGAGTTCCGCTACGCGCAGCTCCGCGAGTTCTTCGGCCTCGACGTGTCCCGCAAGATCGCGTCGTATCTCTACCCGTCCGCCGAGGCGAAGCAGCGGCTGATGGGCGCGAAGGATGCGCACATGGCCGACCCCATCAACCGCGAGATGCACCTCAACTACCGAGACTTCCCGCACCCGTCCCTGAAGCACGAGATCGCGCACATCTTCTCTGGAGAATTCCACCCGGTGATGAAGGTGTCCCGCGCGCCCGGGTTGGTCGAGGGGGTCGCCGTGGCCGCGGAGTGGGACGAAGGCAGGCTCACCGCGCACCAGTGGGCCCGCTCGATGCAGATTCAGGGCACGCTGCCCGACATCGCACGCTTGATGTCGCTCACGGGCTTCTGGAAGGCGCCGTCGGCGCGAGCGTATCCCGCCGCCGGCTCGTTCGTCCGTTGGCTGAGCGACACGTACGGAGCGGAGGCGTTGGCCGACGCCTATGGCCTTGGTCGCTTCGAGAAGTACTACCGACGTCCCCTGAGCGATCTCCGCGACGACTGGCTGGAGTACCTGGAGGGCATCCCTCTGACCGACGGCGACCTCGAGGAGGCGCAGCGCCGATTCCGCGGACGCAGCGTCTTCCATACGGTGTGCGCGCACACGCTTGCGAACATTGAAGACGAGGCTTGGGCGCGCTACCGAGCCGCCGACTACGCGGGCGCGCGGCGAGCGTTCGAGCGGGCGGCCACCCTGGAGCCGGGGAATCCCGCAAGGCGCTGGCGCGTCTTGCAGATGACGATGGCTCAGGGCCAGTGGGAGGCCGCGGGCGCCCTCGCCGAAGGCATGCTTGCCGACCAGGGGCTCGACGAGAGCTACCGCGCCCAGGCCGAGGAGGCTATCGCGGACGCGGCGTGGCGCGCAGGCGACGCCGAAGCCGCCGCGACCGCGTTCACTCGACTCGCGACCGGCGCCCACCTCCCCAGCGTGAGACGGCGCCTGGACGTCAAGCGCGCGGCGTTGAATCTGCCGCGGCCGGAGCAGCGTCTCGTGCAGTCGTACTTCGAGTGGCAGACGCCGCAGCTACGCCTGTACCGACTGCGCGAGCTCACGGCAACGTCCCCGGAGTGGGCCTTGGGACACTACCTGCTGGGCCGCGCGCTTCTGAATGCCGAGGCGTGGGAGGAGGCGAGTCGGTCTCTGTCGCGCGCTCAGGACCTGGGTCTGCCATCACGTGAGTTCGTCCGCGAAGCGATGATCGTGCAAGGGGAAGCGCTATACATGATGGCGTCTTGGGCGTCTGCCGAGACCGCATTCGCGCGCGCCGCCGAGGAGACGCGCTGGCAAGGGGAACGCGACACCGCGCTCGACTGGGTCGAGCGGTGCGAGTGGACAGCGTCGCGTGGCCTCAGCCGGTAGGGGAGCCTGTAGCAGCCTCGCCCGCCGATGGCTGGTCCGCGCGCGGCGCGCGCATGACGACGCCCCACGCTCCCAACGCCCAGAGCGTAGACCCGTCCGCTGACATCAGGACGGCGTAGAGCGGCGTGTCTATCGGCGTGTCCTGGACGACCCAGCTCTCGCCGCCGTCGACGGTGTGGACGATCGCGCCGGCGTCGCCGACCGCGTACGCCTCCATGTCGCTCAGGGCGAACACGTCGTGCAGTTCCGCGCTCGTGTGGCTCCGTTGGGCGGACCACTCCTCGCCTCGGTTCGCGGTGTTCAGCACCATCCCGTACTGCCCGACGACCCACCCGACGTGCGGCGTGGCGGCGTACGTCGCGTTCAGGTCGTAGCCGGTCGTGCTGCGTTGGTGACGCCATCGCCGGCCCGCGGTCGTCGTATTCACGATGAGCCCGAGCGGCCCGACCGTGTAGCCGAAGCCGTGCTCCTGAAGGTGGATGTCGCGGAGCGTGTCGCGCGCGTGGCTTTCCTGGTCTTCCCAGTCCGGCCCGCCGTCCGGGTTGTGTAGCACCGTCCCCATCGGCCCGACCGCCCACGCCTCGCCGAATCCCCGCATGTAGCCCGCCGTCAGGCGCTGATTGCGTGGCGCCTTCGACTGGTTCGGCACGGGGTCCCACTTCTGGCCGTCGGGGGTGAACTCCAGCATGCCCGACGAATCGAGCGCCCAACCGAACGACGGCCCCGAACTCGCCCAGTGCAGCGCCAACAGGTCGGAATCTCCCGGCTCGCGCTGTGTGTCCCATGAGCTTCCGCCGTCGGCGGTGTGAAGCAGGACGCCCTCCTCCCCACCGACCCAGCCGATGTTCGCGTCGATGAACCTACCCACGCGTAGCGCTTGTGACGAAGCGTCCACCTGCGCGGCCCAGTTCTTGCCGCCGTCGGCGGTGTGGTATATCTGCGCGTTGTTGACGGCCCATCCGGTGTCGCGATCCGCGAAGGCGTAGGACGTGAACGTCTCACGCGTGGCGGGCAGCCAACTGGCTCCGCCGTTGGTCGTGAAGTACGCGCGTCCTCCCCGTTGCGTCGCCCAGGCGGTCTGTTCGCCGGTAACGGTGACCTTCTCGAGCCCAAGAAGCCTGCGACGAGGCTGTTCCTCCCAATTGACGCCGCCGTCTTGCGTCGCGAGTATCTCGCCGCCCGCAGAGACCGCCATCCCGCGCTTCGGAGTGAAGAACAGCACGACCGACGGAGTGAACTCCAGCAGCGTCTGGACTTCCCAATACTCCCCGCCGTCCGAGGTGTGGAGGATCATGCCGCCCACGGTCCGTTGAGCGCAGACGGCCCAGCCCTCGTCGGGCGTGGCGAAGAAGACGTGTCCGATGGCGCCCGTTGTCAGGTCCGTGTGCTGCTCGACCCACGTTTCGCCGCCGTCCCCCGTCGCGAGGATGTCGCCGTGTGAAGCGCTGAGCCAGACATGCTCCGAGTCGAGCGCGAAGATGCTCGTGAACCGGCGCCGGAACGACGTAGCCTGCTCCTGCCAAGTGTCGCCGCCGTCGGCCGTATGGAGAATCAGCCCATCGCCGCCGGCCGCCCATCCCTCGGTAGGCGAGACGAACTTCACGATGTTCAGGCGCGTCTTGACGCCGCTCTGAAGCGGCTCCCACTTGGCGCCTCCGTCGCGCGTCCGAGCGATGACGCCGTCCGTGCCGACCGCCCAGCCGTGCTGCGCGTCCACGAACGACACGTCCTGAAACTCCGTGGGCCACGCGCTCTGACGCACCAGTTCCCAGCCGCCGTCCTCGCGCGGAATCGGTGGCGGCGGAGGGGGCTCCGTCGGGGCCAACAGCTCCTCGATGTCCAGTTCTTCGGGCACGACCTCGGGCGAGTAGCGCATGACCACGCCGCCCTTGCCGACGGCGACCACGCCGGACGCCGACACGCTGAAGTCGTACAGATCGTTGTCGGTGCCGCTGGTTTCCGGTTCCCAGGTCTCGCCGCCGTCCATGCTCACGAGAAGCGTCCCGTCGTCGCCGATGACCATCCCGTAGTCGCGGTTGAGGAACACGACGCGGTTCAGGTTCGTCTGCGTTCTGGACACCTGGAACGCCCACGTCTTCCCGCCATCCTCGGTGTGGAGGATCTCGCCGAACTGCCCGACCACCCAGCCGTAGTCGCGGTCCACGAAATGCAGGCCGTACAGCTCGTTGAACGTGTGCGTGTCCTGCTTCTCCCACGTGAGGCCGCCGTTGTCGGTGTGGAACACGACGCCCGGCCATCCCACGACCCACCCGCGGTCAGGGTCGACGAAATACACCGCCCGCAACGACTGGAAGTCGAGCGACTTCTGGTGCGCCCAGTTTCGCCCCCCGTCGGTCGTGTAGATGATCGTGCCCAGCTCGCCGACGGCCCACCCGCGCGTGGAGTCGAGAAAGTAGACGCCGTTGAGTTGGAAACCGCGGCCGCCCGTCTGGTACGTCCACGTCTCGCCGCCGTCGGTCGTGTGCGTGACGATGCCGCGCTCGCCTACCGACCAGCCTTCCTTCTCGTCCACGAACGTGATGCTCTTGAGCGTGTCCCGCTGCCCTGTCTTCTGTTCGACCCACGTCTGGCCGGCGTCGTCGGACGTGAGTAGCGTCCCGCCCGTCCCCACGGCGATGGCGCGTTGGTCGGTCACGAACTGCACCGACTCGAGGTTGTGCGCCGTAACGCCGCTGATCGCCTCCCAAGTCTCCCCGCCGTCGTCCGAATGCAGGAGCACGCCATACCAACCGCACGCCCACACCTCGCGTTCCGACACGAACCCGACGCCCGTCATCGGCGTCTGGAAGCCGCTCTTGCGCAGCGTCCAGGTGATTCCGCCGTCGCTGGTCTGCGTGATGTGTCCGCCGTCCGCGACGGCGACGCCCCGCTTGGTGTCGTAGAAGTCGATGTCGTTCACTGCGAAGCGCACGTGATCCGTGAAGGGGATGCGGCTCTCCTGTCGCAGCCACGTGTTCCCGGCGTCACCCGTCTTGAAGATCGACCCGTCCGTGCCTGCGATCCACCCGATCCGCTTTGTCGGGAACACCGCGCGCTGGAAGTTCACCGGCAGCCGCCCCTGCTCGTTCTCGTACCAGGAGTTCTGTGCCTCCCACGTCACGCCGCCGTCCTTCGTGTAGAGGATGGTCTCCATATCCCCGACGGCGTAACCGTGGTGATTGTCGATGAGGAGGATGTCGTTAATGGGGTATTCGGCAGTCGAGGAGTGCGTCTCCCACGTCCGCCCGAACGTCTGCGTCACGAACACGTTCCACGACTCGCCGACGGTCCACACCTTACGCCTGCTACGGAAGTGCAGGCCCCGCAGCATCGCCCCGGTTGGAGACTGCACACGGCGCCAGTGCATGCCCCCGTTGTCCGTCGCGATGGCGACGCCGAGCTCGCCGACGGCCCATCCATGCTCGTCGTCGGAGAAATGCACCGCGAACAGGTCGACGGTCGTCTCGCCGTTCTGCTTCTCCCAGGTCCGCCCACCGTCCGTGGTGTGCGCGATCATCCCGCCCGCGCCGACGACCCATCCGTTGTTGGGGTCGGGGAAGGACAGGTCGCGGAAGTCGGCTTCCCAGTCGGCCTCGCGTACCATTTCGCGCTTCACGCAGGCCGAGAGGGACAGGACGATGGCGACAAGCGCGCACGGCAGCAGCAAGCGGGAACGGTGCATCATGGCCGATCCTGTCGGTCGCGGAACCAGCGTGGGTGAACGGCGTCGGGCACACCGACGCTAGCCTATGAGACGCTTGCGGAAGTGTAAAGGATGAGAGTCACGCGGGCGACGACGCCTACCCGCGCAGGTAGCCCGTAGCCTGGAGCGTGGGTTGGATGGCGCCATCGGGCAGCACCATGCGAATCGCTTCCCAGGGGCAATACAGCACACACTGCGTGCACCCCACGCAGGCGATCTGATCGACGGCGCAGATGCCGTTGAGCTGCGAGTTCGTGCCGTCTTCGAGGAAGATGCATTCCAGCGTCGCGTCGCGCTGCTTCGGGTCGACCGGCCGGAACTCCAGGCACACCGCACATCCGGTGCAATTGTCCGGGTCGATGAACGCGACCGGCTTGCCGCGCTTCTTGCCGCCTGCTGCCACGTGCGAGCGCCTCCGAGGTGGGTTGTCGCCGCCCGAAGTGTAGCACACCGCCGCCAACGCCACCAACGCCGATCCGCCTGCAAGGTGTGGCTTGCGCAAGTTCGGAGGATGGACTACCGTGACTACTGAGAGCGGAACGCACGCGGCGGAGACCGGGAATAACAGCTCGCAACGGCGACCGGCGCCCGATGTCGCGCTGGCGCACGCGCGCTGTCCGCTGCGGGCCGAGGCGTCGAACGTCCAGTCTGCGGGCCGGGCACTACAGGAGGAACGGAGACGAGTGATGTACCGAGTATTGAGCGGTATGACCGGTGTCGCCCTGATGGCTATGCTGACCATCTCCGCCTACGCCAAGATCGACGCCGGCACGGTAGCCGGCGCCTGGCTCTTTGATGAGGGGTCCGGCGATGTCGCCAGCGACAGTTCTGGCAACGGTAACGATGGCGCCCTGACGGGTGGCGTCGAGTGGGTCGACGGCCCGAGCGGCGCGTTGGGCTCGGCGCTCAGGTTCGACGGCTCCGGCTTCGTCGGCATCCCGGATTCCGACAGCCTCGACATGACGGACAGCACGACCGTCACCTTCTGGGTCCGCTCCGAGAAGCCAATGGCGGATATGTGGGCAGATCGCCAGGTGGTGGTCGGCAAGCACTACCTCGAATACGAGGTCGGCATCTACATGGATGGCCAACTGCACACCTATTCCAGTGATCTCGCCGCGGATTACGACGAGGGGATCATGGCGGCGTTCGGCGACCTGCTCCCCGACGGCGATGCTACCTGGGAAGAGGGCAAGTGGTACCACGTCGCGTGGACGCTTGACGGCGCCCACGAGGTCGCCTACGTCAACGGCATCATGCTGGGCGAGTACGACAAAGGCCACGCGGGCACGCTCCCAGGCGAGCACGCCCTGAATATCGGGCAGCGGGAGGGCGGCGGCCTGAACGTGACCGGCGCGGTCGATGATGTTGGCGTCTTCAGCGTCGCCCTCGGGGCCGACGACATCAGCACCGTGTACGAGCAGGGCCTCGCCGTGGCGATGGGCGCCACGCCGGTCGAGCCGGCGGGCAAGCTCGCCGCCACATGGGCCGCGCTCAAGAGCCGGTAGCCCGCGAATCCACGCAGACAGTCGCCCCGGCCCGACCCGCTCGCAGCCGGGGCGCCGCAACCGTACGGCCAGCCGGACGCGAGGCAGAAAGCCCCGCGCGCCTCGGCGCGGCACTTCAGGGGGAACGGAAGCGAATGATGAAGCGCAAGATTCACAGTGTCACCGGCCTCACGCTGATGGCTCTGCTCGCCATCTCGGCCTACGCAAAGATAGACGCTGGCTCGATCGCGGGCATTTGGCTCTTCGATGAGAACTCCGGCGATGTCGCCGGGGACAGCTCCGGCAACGGCAACGAAGGCGTCCTGACGGGCGGCGTCGACTGGACCGACGGCCCCAGCAACGTCCATCGCTCGGCGCTGGAATTCGACGGGTCGGGGTTCGTGTCCGTCCCCGACTCCGACAGCCTCGACATGGAAGAAGGCATGACCATCGTCTTCTGGGTGCGTAGCGACGAGACGATGGTCGACATGTGGGGCGATCGCCAAGCGGTCGTTGGCAAGCATTACCTCGAATACGAGGTCGGCATCTACATGAGCGGTCAGTTGCACACCTACACCAGTGATCTCGCGGGCGATTACGACGAAGGCATCATGACCTCGATCAACGGGAAGTTGCCCGACGGCGACGCCGACTGGGTCGAGGAGCAGTGGTACCACGTCGCGTGGACGCTCGACGGCCAGCACGAAATCGCCTACGTCAACGGCGTCATGCTCGGGGAATACGACAAGGCCCACGAGGGCACGATGCCCGGCACGCACACGTTCGAGATTGGACAGCGTGTGGGCGGCAGCCTGCCGGTCACCGGCGCGGTCGATGACGTAGGCGTGTTCAGCGTCGCCCTCGACGAAGAGGACATCGTCCTGATATACGAGGCGGGCCTCGGCGCGGCGACCGGAATCACGGCCGTCGAACCGGCGGACAAGCTCACCTCCACATGGGGCGCGCTGAAGGCCCGATAGCCACCGACGCCGAATCTCACCGATCGCCCCGGCCGGTGCCACGTGAGGGGTCGCGCCGGGGCGATCCGCTTCTCCGCGCGGCTCCCAATGCACGCCGATCCGTGCCCCACAGGAGGGCGGTGTCCGGGCCGACAGAGGCGATCTGGACGCGTTCGCTCCGCCCCGCACGGGCCGTGCTCACCCGCAATGGGACCCCACGGTCGCAACTGGCGGGGCGACCCCCGCCGTAGTAGTATGGGGATGCCGCCGCGGACACCCTCGCCAGCAGTCGGAGACCCGACATGCCGTCTCTCGCGCCGGAACAGGTCCCGGACGCGGTCGTCCGCGATTTGGAGACGAGTCTGGGTGATGATCTCGTCTCGGTGGTGCTTTACGGCTCACGCGCCCGCGGAGAAGCGGCCGACGATAGCGACTGGGACTTCCTCGTGATCGCGGAGGGTCTCCCAGAGAGCCACATGTCGAGGTGCGCCTACATCCGCGAGAACCTGCCGACTTCGAGCGGGAACCGCGTGTCGGTCCTCGCGAAGACACCCGACGAGATGGACGGGCCGCCCACGGCGCTCTACCTGGACATAGCCTTCGACGGCGAGATCTTGCACGACCCGGCGTCGGTCGCCGCGAGACATCTGGCGACGCTCAGAGCGCATGCGCGCACCCGTCGCCTTCGCCGTCGCCGCACTCCGGCCGGAGACATCTGGCTATTCGCCGAGCACGCCGACTGGCGCGTGGGCGAAGACCGAGGCGCATAGCCAAGGGAGCTGACCGCCCAACCGCGATACCGCCTCGGGCTCGCGGCGGGGTTCATCCGCGAGGCGCAGACGGACTTCGACACCTCGCGGTGGCGCGCCTGTGCCTCACACAGCCAGTTGGCGGGAGAGAACGCCGCCAAAGCAGCCCTGGCGCTGCTGGGGATGGTCGGTCGGACGCATGAGCCCGCGACTCTCATTGCCGACGCCATTGCCGATGGGCAATACCCCGACCATCTCCACGGGACGCTACGGGCGTTGGTCGCCGTCGCCGAACGACTGGGGCCCGAGATGTATATCAGGACGGATTACGGAGAAGAACGCACGCTGACGACACCATGGGAACTGTTCGGCCGGGCGGAGGCGGACGCGGCGCTGACCGACGCGCGGGAGGCATTGCGCCTGGCAGACATTGTCGTCACAGACCTGCAGGGGCCAGGCACGGACCCCGAGTGACGCCCGCAGACCGCACCGGGATGTTGTAGAGGCGCGCGTGCGCGGAGGCACCGCCCTTGAAACTCTACCACCCCAAGAGCGAGGCCCCAAATCCACGGCAGCACGTGCGACGGGTGGAAGGCGGGCGAATGGCTCCAGCTCTGCCGCGACGGCTCCCTCGAATCGCGCGTCACGTACGACCGGTGCGGCGCCATTGAGCGCGTCAACTGTGACGACTCCGACGACGACACCGAGTAAGGCCCCGCACGCCCACGGCGCAGGGCCAACCCCGTGAAACCCCGCTCCCAGCGGGCCGCAGCCTTGACAGTACACGCGCTCGACGGCTAGACTCCGCCCGTGATCCACCCCGCGCGACACCCCAAGGCGACGCGATGACGTTGCGCATGAGTTATGCGGAGGCGAACCGGTTCGGCCCGTCCAGATCGGCGATCGTCGCCGGCAGGGGCATGGTCGCCACGAGCCAGCCCGTGGCGGCGTTGGCCGGTGTGGACATCCTCCGGCAGGGCGGCAATGCGGTGGACGCGGCCGTCGCCACCGCGGCGATGCTGAACGTCGTCGAGCCGATGTCCACGGGCATCGGTGGCGACGCCTTCGCCCTGATCGCCATGTCATGTTCAGATCGCGTCCTGGGCCTCAACGCCAGCGGCCGAGCCCCGACAGGCGCTACACGCGACGAATATGCCCGACGCCTGGGCCCCGACGGGCGTATCTCCGGCCACACTATACTCGCCGTGACCGTTCCGGGCGCCGCCGCCGGGTGGGCCGACGCAGTTGCGCGGTGCGGGCGCATGTCCCTGGCGGACGTGTTGGCGCCGGCGATCGCGACGGCGGAGAACGGCTTTGCAGTGACCCCGCAGATCGGGAACGCGTGGCGCGGCTCCGAGGGCCTCCTGCGCCGCGTAGACACGTCGGCAGCGACATGGCTCATCGACGGCAGAGCCCCCAAGGTCGGTGAGATCTTCCGCAATCCCGCCCTGGCCGCGACTCTACGCGCAGTCGCAGAAGGCGGCGCCGACGCGTTCTACCGCGGCCCCATCGCCGAAGCGATCGTGCGCTGCTCGGACGAGCACGACGGCGTCATCTCCATGGATGACCTCGCCTCGCACGAGTCTACATGGGTCGAGCCCATCTCCGTGGACTACCGTGGCTATCAGGTGCTGGAGATCCCGCCGAACGGTCAGGGCATCGCCGCGCTGGAGGCGCTCAACATCTGCGCCCTCGAAGACATCGGCGCGATGGGTCACAACACTGCGGACACGCTGCACCTGCATCTCGAGGCCATGAAACTCGGCTTCCAGGATCGTGACCGGTACGTGACCGATATGGACTTCGTGGACGTCCCCGTCGACGGTCTGCTGTCCACCGATTACGCGCGCTCCCAGCGCGCCCGCATCGACATGGCCCGAGCGCAGCCTAGCCCGTCGGCGGGCGTGCCCCGACGCGGCGACACCGTCTACCTGTCCGCGGCCGATTCGGACGGCAACCTCGTCTCGTTCATCAACAGCCTTTACAGCGGGTGGGGTAGCGGCATCACCGCGGGCGACACGGGCGTGATGCTTCAGAACCGCGGCCAGAGCTTCTCGCTCGATCCCGGCCACGCCAACGTCATCGCGCCCGGCAAGCGCACGCGCCATACGATCATCCCCGGCATGCTCGCCCGCGACGGCCAGCCGCTCATCAGCTTCGGCGTGATGGGCGGGGACATGCAGGCGCAGGGGCACGTACAGTTCGTGTGCAACGTCGTCGACTTCGGCATGAACGTGCAGGACGCCCTCGACGCCCCACGCTGGCGTTACGACCGCTCCGGCGCGGACATATCCCTGGAGCGCTGGATCGATGCCGCCACGCAAGCGGACCTTGTGGCTCGCGGACACGCCGTCCAGGGGCACGGCGGGTTCTTCGGCGGCGGCCAGGCGATCTACCTGGACCACGAACAGGGCACGCTCCACGGCGGATCGGACCCGCGTCGAGACGGCTGCGCCATCGGTTACTGACACCACGGGGAAGCGAACGACTTGAGCGAACCGGAAGTCCACGTCCACGAATACGACAACGGCCTGACACTCGTCGCCGAGAGGCGGCCGCACGTGCGAGCCGCCGCGTTCAGCCTCATGATGCGCGCCGGCCCCGTCACCGCGCCGGAAGGTCGCGAGGGCGTGTCCAAGGTATTGGCGGAGATGTGCTACCGAGGCGCCGGCGAATACGACTCGCGCGGCCTCTCGGAGGCGCTGGACGGCCTGGGCCTCCAGCGTGGCGGAGGCGCCGCCGGTGAGATGGCGTCGTTCGGCGGGGCGCTACTCGCCGACAATCTCGGCAAGGCCCTGGAACTACACGCGGACATCATCCGACGCCCAAAGCTCCCCGACGCGGAGCTGGAGCCTGTAGTGGCGCTGGCGCTCCAGGATCTAGAGGCCCTGGAGGACGCCCCCGCGCGCAAGATGTTCGTCCACCTCAAACGAGCGTACTACACGAGCCAACACGGTCGATCCGCTCTCGGCAAGAGCGAAACGCTGGAGCGCCTCTCAGCCGACGCGTTGCGCGAAGACCACGCCCGCCGCTACTCGCCCGATGGGGCCATACTCAGCGTCGCGGGCCGCTTCGACTGGGATTGGCTCAAGGGCGCCGTGGGAGCGCGCTTCGGCGACTGGACCGGATCGGGGCCGTCCGCGCCGGAGCCGGAGTACCGCGTGGCGTCGCACTACGAACACGTCGAGCAGGAGACGGCGCAGGAGCACATCGGCCTGACCTACGCATCGATTCCGCCCCGCCATCCCGACAGATATGCCGCGCGATTGGCTATCGGTGTCCTGTCCGGTGGCATGGGCGCGCGTCTCTTCACCGAGATACGCGAGAAGCGCGGTTTGGTCTACTCCGTCAGCGCCTCGCCCTCCGAGGTGCGGGGACACGGCACGATCATGTGCTATGCCGGCACGACGCCCGAGCGCTCGCAGGAGACACTGGACGTGCTCGTGCAGGAGTTGCGCCGCCTTGGCGAGGGCGTCGAGGCCGAGGAGCTGGAGCGCGCACGGGTGGGCCTGCTGTCCAGTCTGGTCATGCAGGGCGAGTCCACCAGCGCCCGCGCTCGCGCGATAACGAGCGACTACTTCTACCTCGGCCGCGTGCGGTCGCTGCGCGAGATCCGCGAGGGCGTCGAGGGCGTTACCCCCGAGGCCATCGTCGATCACCTCGCCCGCCACCCGGCGGAGAACTTCACCGTCACGAGCCTGGGGCCGCGCAAGCTGACGGTCCCGGCGTGAGAAGGACGACCTACGAGTGACATTCCTGCACACGCGACTCGATAATGGCCTGACCGTCATCGGCGAGCATTCTCCCGAGTCGGAGTCGATGGCGTGCGGCTATTTCGTGAAGACCGGCTCGCGTGACGAAACCCCTGAGGTACTCGGCGTCAGCCATTTCCTCGAACACATGATGTTCAAGGGCACGCCGCGCAGGTCACCAGAGGACGTCAACCGAGAGTTCGACGAGCTGGGCGCGCAGTACAACGCCTTCACGTCGGAGGAGAGCACCGTATACTTCGGCCGCGTGCTGCCCGAGTTCCAGCCCCGTCTCCTCGACCTACTGACCGACATGATGCGCCCCAGCCTCCGCGTCGAGGACTTCGACACGGAGAAGAACGTCATCCTCGAAGAAATCGCGCGCTACGACGACATGCCCGCCTTCGACGCGCACGTCCTCGCCCGCGAGGCCACGTTCGGCGCGCACCCGCTGGGTCACCGCGTCCTCGGAACGAAGCAGTCGATAACAGACATGGCCCGCGACGACATGCACGCCTACTTCGCGCGGCGCTACTCGCCCGGCAACATGGTCCTCGCCTTCTCCGGCGCGTTCGACTGGGACGCCGCGATCGAGCAGGTTTCCGAAGGCACGGCGGCCTGGGAGCAATACGATGTGTCCCGCGACGTTGCCCCTCCCGCATACGCCAAGGGAAGGCGCGTAGTCAGCAACGACCGGCTGTCGCGCGTGCATCTCGTCTGGATGTCGCGCGCGCCGAGCACGCAGGACGAGTCACGGTACGCCGCGCACATCGCCGCGTCCGTCGTCGGCGACGAGGTCGGATCGCGCGTATACTGGGAGCTGGTCGATCCGGGCATCGTCGACGAGGCGAGCCTCTACTACAACGAGGAAGACAACGCAGGCGTCTTCTCGACGTACGCCTCGTGCAGCCCGGAGAACGTCGGCGAGGTGGTCGAGCGCATGGAGCGGCTCCTGCGCGCCGCAGGCGACGACGGCGTCAACGGCGAGGAGGTCGCGCGCGCCAAGCAGAAGATCGCCTCGGGCGAGGTCCTGGGATCGGAGACCCCAATGGGACGCCTCGTCCCGCTGGGGATGGCGTGGACGTACAGGCGCGAATACGTCGGTATGGACGAGGCGGTCGATCGCATCCTGGGCTCTACCGTCGACGAAGTCAGCGCCGTGCTGGCCGAGGGCGACGTCGGCTCGCACAGCCTGCTGGCGCTGGGTCCCATCGCCGCCATCGACTGACGCGCAAACACCGCATCGGAGACGGAGCGCGACCATGTTCCGAACGCTGCTCGAAGGACTGGCCGATTACGCCGCCTGCGATGACGCCGCCAGAACCGATCTGCTGAACGACCGGATGCACGCGTGCTTCGCCGCGTGTGGTCTGGGGCGACTCGCCGTCTCGGGCGATAGCGTCGTCGTCAATATTCGGGGCACGCTGCGCGAGGATTCGACGGCGACGCCTGCCGGGGTAACGCTGGGCGCGTCGAGCTTCAGCATCCACGTCCCTGCACTCGTGGTCGCCGGCGACGGCTACGACGAGCTCAGGACCATCCTCGCCGCCTACGACCTGCACGGCGACGGCGCGCACGTGTGGATTATCCCCGACGGCTTCATGGCGTCGCTCAGCCCGGTCGAGGACATCTGGGAAGCGGAGGGCGGCGGATACTTCTCGCACGAATCCATGTGCGTGCTCAACACCTCGGCGCGCCCCACGCGGTGCACGCTCGAAGTGTTCTTCGAGGACGCGTCGCGGGCGCCATTCACGCACGCGTTCGAGGTTGCGGCGCATCAGTCGTCGCACTATCGTCTGGATAAGCTGAGGGCGGACGATGGATCGCCATTGATTCCCAAAGACTGCCCGGTAAGCTACAAGATCACCAGCTTCGACACGCCGGTGGTCGTGCAGGGCTCGCGCATCTTGACGTCGGGTCGCGGCTCGGAGTTCGGGAGCTTCGGCACGGCGATGGCTTGGACGCCGGTGTAGCCGAGGCGCGGCCGGCGGGTCGTCGGAGTTCCGCATGCGCATCGCCCTGATGTCAGACATCCACGGCAACGCGATCGCGCTCGACGCTGTTCTCGACGACCTGCGGCATGTTGGCGCGCCCGACGCCGTTGTGATCGTGGGCGACCTGGCGGCCATTGGCCATGACCCGGTCGGCGTACTACAGCGGCTTGCAGACCTGCCGAACACGAGCGCCGTGCGCGGCAATACTGAACGCTACACGACGAGCGCGGACAGGCCGCCGCCGACACTCGAACAGGCGGCCGCCGATCCCGCAATCCTGCCCGCGCTCGTATCGGTTGCCCACAGCTTCGCGTGGACGCAAGGAGCGGTTACGGCAGCCGGATGGTTCGAATGGCTGCGGGCGCTGCCGCTCGACCTACGCCTGGCGCTCCCCGACGGCTCTGCGCTGCTCGCGGTGCACGCCTCCCCCGGACGCGACGACGGCGCCGGCATCCATCCGGCGCTGAGCCCGGACGAACTGCGACAACAGGCAGCCGGCGCGGACGCGGATGTCGTGTGCGTCGGCCACACGCACTGGCCGATGTCCGTCGACATCGACGGCACGCGCGTCGTCAACCTCGGCAGCGTGAGCAATGGGTTTCCCCCGGACCTGCGCGCGAGCTACGTCGTCATCGATGCAGCTTCCACCGGGGTCTCGGTGGAGCATCGCCGGGTCGACTACGATCGCGCCGCCGTCGTCGCGGAGCTGCGCCGCTTGCGACATCCGGCGGCCGACTACATCAGCGGCCTGATGCGCGGCGGGAACACGCCACCGTGGCGCTGGCCGTGACACGCCGTCGGACGATCCGCGAACTTGACAGCCCGCGACCCCAACGGCTAGCATCTTCTTTCGCACGGGCGCACTATGTTCGTAGTTGGGGGTCCCGCTGAATGTATGCCATTGTCGCCACCGGAGGTAAGCAGTATCGCGCTTCGGTGGGAGATATGCTCGACGTAGAGAAGCTGGAGGGTGATGTCGGCGCGGAGCTCACGCTCTCCGAGGTATTGCTCGTAGGGCGGGAAGACGGCGACGTGCGCGTCGGCACGCCCACGGTAGAGAACGCGACCGTTTCCTGCAGCGTCGTCAAGCACGACAAGAACTCCAAGATCATCGTCTACAAGTCGAAGCGCCGTAAGGGCTATGCGCGCAAGCGGGGACATCGCCAGTCCTACACCCGCATACGCGTCGACGCAATCAACGTCTAGGAGCGGACAATGGCGCACAAAAAAGGCCAGGGCAGCAGCGCGAACGGGCGCGACAGCAACCCGAAGATGCTGGGCGTGAAGCTCTACGACGGCGAGACGGCCAAGCCGGGCTCGATCATCATGCGGCAGCGTGGCACGCGCATCCATCCGGGCGTGAACGTCGGCCGTGGCAACGACGACACGCTCTATTCCACCGTCGCCGGGCTGGTGAAGTTCGAACGCGTCGGCCGCGACAAGAAGCAAGTGAGCGTGTACCCCGCGTAGGCTGCCACCAGACGAACGGTAGGCGGCCCACAGATATCCGAGCCTCGCAGTCATCGTGAACGCGGGGCTTTCTTCTTATCCGCCTCCGGCGGCACGCCTGCGGACGTCCCCATGATCGATCAGGCTGAAATACTCGTTAAGGCCGGCTCCGGCGGGAACGGGTGCATCTCGTTTCGCCGCGAGAAGTACGTCCCCAAGGGCGGGCCCGACGGTGGCAACGGCGGGAAGGGCGGCGACGTCACACTCGTCGCCAGCAACTCCGTCACCACGCTCGTCGACCAGCAGTACACGAAGCATTACGACGCCTACCGCGGCGCCCACGGCATGGGCAAGACGGCCAACGGCTACGACGGCCTCGGCAGCCGCGTGACCGTCCCCATCGGCACGACCGTCTTCGACGCTGACACCGGCGAGGTGATCGCCGACATGACCGCGGCCGGCTTCGAGGTCGTCGTCGCGCACGGAGGTCTGGGCGGCCGAGGCAACGTGACGTTCAAGTCCAGCGGATACCAGGCGCCACGTGTCGCCGAGAAGGGCGAACCGGGTGAGGAGCGCAGACTCCGGCTCGAGGTCCGCCTGATTGCCGACGTAGGGCTCGTGGGTTACCCGAACGCCGGAAAGTCGACGCTCCTGTCGCACGTCTCCGAGGCCAAGCCAAGGGTCGCGAGCTATCCGTTCACGACGTTGGAGCCGAATCTCGGCGTCGTTAGTCTGGAGCGCGAGCAGAACTTCGTCATGGCGGACATGCCCGGCCTGATCGAAGGGGCGCACGAGGGCGTCGGCCTGGGCCACGACTTCCTGCGGCACGTGGAGCGCACCCGCATGCTCCTGCATATCGTCGATGTCGCCGCCGTCGACGGCCGCGAGCCACTGGACGACCTGAAGGCGATCAACCGGGAGCTGATGCTACACAGCGACAAGTTGGCCGACCTGCCGCAGATCATCGTCCTCAACAAGGCCGATCTCCCAGACGCACAGGCGCGACTGCCCGAGCTCCAGGCCGCGCTGGGTCGGCATCCTTCGCATGTGATCTCGGCGGCCACCGGCGAGGGCGTCGAGGAGCTCATGCGCGCCACGTACACGGCTCTAACCCAGATACTGACCGCGGAAGCAGAGGCGGAGCCGGCTGAAGAGCCGCAGCGCGTCGACTACGTGCCGCGCCGCGGGTTCAGCATAGAGCGGTCGCCCGTTGGCGATGGCTATGTGGTAGAGGGAGACGCGGTCCGACGCACCGTAGTGATGACCGACTTCGAGAACGAGGAAGCCGTGTGGTTACTACAGCGCCGCCTCAACCGCATGGGCCTTTGGCGAGCCCTGAAACGCGCCAAGGTCAAAGACGGCGACACGGTCCAGATTGGAGACCGGGACTTTGAGTTCTCGGGAGAACGACAAGCAACCACGCTCGCGCAGTTCCTGGCTACGAAGCGTCAGGCGGCTCGTCGTGAAGGTGGGGACGACGACGCTGACGAACGGGACGAGAGCGCTTGACAGCGAGCGCGCCGAGAGCATCGTCCGTCAGGTTGTCGAGGCGCGCGCGCGTGGGATTGAGGTGGTTCTCATCACCTCGGGGGCCATCGGCGTAGGTGTCGGGCGCCTGGACCTCCCTCGGCGACCCACGACGATAGGCAGCCTCCAGGCAGCCGCGTCCGTCGGCCAGAACATCCTGATGCATGCCTACGAGACGCTATTCCGCGGCTTCGACACGCCCGTCGGTCAGGTGCTCGTCACCGCGGGTGATCTGGCGGACCGCAAGCGGTACGTCAACTTCGGCAACGCGCTGAACGCCCTGTTCGAACACGGCGTAGTGCCCGTCGTGAACGAGAACGACTCCGTCTCCGTCGACGAGATACGCGTAGGCGATAACGACACGCTGGCGGCGCACGTGGCAA
Source organism: Candidatus Poribacteria bacterium (assembly GCA_002687025.1). Lineage (GTDB taxonomy): Bacteria > Poribacteria > WGA-4E. The sequence continues at coordinate 2,914 of NYZG01000357.1, read as the reverse complement.
ACGCTATCGAGGCCGACCTCCTCATTCTCCTGACGGACACCGACGGCGTATACACCGCCGATCCGCACGCCGTAGCCGACGCGGCCCGCATTCCGTTCGTCGAGGGCGTGACGCCCGAGATGCTCGACATCGCCGCCGAACGGCCGCCGCGGCACGCCTCCGCGGACCTCGGCACCGGCCGCCTGGCGACGAAGGTGCGCGCGGCGGAGATCGTCACCGCCTCGGGCATACCGATGGCGCTCGCGAACGGCGCTCGCGAGGGTGTTGTGGGCGAGATCCTGGACGGCGTGGACATCGGGACGTTCTTCGCGCCCACGGCGCCGCGAGCAGCCAGTCGGAAGCGGTGGATCGCGCACACGCTCTCGCCCAAGGGCGCGATCGTCGCGGACGCGGGCGCGTTCCGGGCCGTGCGCCACGGCGGCAAGAGCCTCCTCCCCGCGGGCATCAAAGACGTTGTTGGGACGTTCGCTTTCGGCGACGCGGTTCGCTGCGTGACGGAGGACGGCGCCGAATTCGCGCGCGGGTTAGTCAACTACGGCGCCGACGAAATCGCCCGAATACAGGGCAGGCGCACCGATGCGATACGACATGTCCTCGGGTATCATTACGCCGACGAGGTGATCCACCGGGACAACCTCGTCCTCGTCGAGAACGGCGCGTGCGTCCGAGACGCGCCGCAAGACTGAGAGGAGTCGCAAGTGTCGGCGCAACTGGACGACCTCATGCAGACGCCACTGGCCAAGCAGGTGCGTGAACAGGTGCTCGCGGCGAAAAAGGCCGCGCGACCTCTGGCGCGGGCCTCGGCCGACACCAAGAACGCGGCGCTGCTCCGCATGGCCGACGATATCGAAGCCAACCGCGAGACGATTCAGGCCGAGAACGAGAAGGACCTGGCAGCCGGACGCGCTAACGGGTTGACGGCGGCTCTTCTGGATCGTCTGACGCTCACCGACGACCGCGTCGCGGGAATGGCGGACGGCTTGCGACAGATCGCAGCGCTCCCCGATCCGGTCGGCGAGGTCACCGGTATGTCCACGCGTCCGAACGGCCTTCGCATCGGCCGCGTGCGCGTTCCGCTCGGGGTCATCGGCATCATCTACGAGTCGCGCCCGAACGTGACGGCGGACGCAGCGGCGCTGTGCCTGAAGTCGGGCAACGCGACGGTGCTGCGTGGCGGGTCCGAAGCGATCCACTCGAACATCGCCATCGCGCGCGTCCTGCAAGCCGCCGCCAAGGAAGCCGGCCTGCCGGACGGCAGCATCGAATTCCTCGGCACAACCGACCGACAAGCCGTGACGGCCATGCTCAAGCAGGACGACCTCATCGACGTCATCGTCCCGCGCGGCGGCAAGGGGCTCATACGCTACGTCGTCGAGACGTCCACCATCCCGGTAATCCGCCACGAGGACGGTATCTGCCATACGTACGTAGACAGTGCCGCCGACCTGGACATGGCGCGGGAGATCGCCTTCAACGCGAAGGTGCATCGCCCCTCGGTCTGCAACGCGATGGAGACGCTGCTCGTCCACCGCGCTGTCGCCAACGACTTCCTACCGGCCATGTGCGCCAGATTCGTCGACGCAGGCGTGGAGCTCCGCGGCTGTGAGGTCACGCGGGCCATCGCCCCGAGCGTCGCGCCCGCGACCGAAGAGGACTGGGGCGAGGAGTACCTCGAGCTCATCCTGTCGATACGCGTTGTGGACTCGTACGACGAGGCGGTCGACCACATCGAGGAGCACGGCTCGCATCACTCCGACACGGTCGTCACGGACGACTACCGCACGGCGCAGCGGTTCCTCGCGGACGTGGACTCGTCGTCCGTCTTCGTGAACGCGTCGACGCGCTTCGCGGACGGCTACGAGTACGGCCTCGGCGCCGAAATCGGCATCAGCACGCAGAAGCTGCACGCCCGCGGCCCGATGGGCCTCGAGGAGCTGACGACCTACAAGTTCATCGTCTACGGCGACGGGCAGGTTAGGTCATAGACGCCGCCGCACGCCCCTCGGTTCGCGTCGGGCTCTACGGTGGGACGTTCGACCCCATCCACAACGGGCATCTGCTCTGCGCCGAGGAGACGCTCGAAGCGTACGCTTTCGACGAGTTCTGGTTCATCCCGTCGGCGCGCCCGCCGCACAAGCCCGAAGACCCCTCACGCGCCTCTCCCGAGGACCGATACCGCATGGTGTGCCTGGCGACCGAGGGTCATCCGACGTTCCGCGTCGCTCGCGCGGAGATCGACCGGCCGGGCCGTTCGTACGCCGTGGACACCGTGCGCGAGTTCCGCGAACAATACGGCGCCGACGCGGAGATATGCTGGGTTCTCGGCGCGGATTCTCTCATAGATTTCGAGATATGGAAGGACGGCGACGCGTTGCTCGACATGTGCCGCTTCATCGCCGTCACGCGCCCGGAATACGATCTCAGCCGCGTGCCGGACGCGATCCGCGAGAAGGCCGAGTTCTTCACGATCACCGGCATCGGTATCTCATCGACCGACATGCGCGCGCGTATCGCCGAAGGCCGCTCCATCCGATACCGCACTCCCGCGAGCGTGGACGCGTACATCTCCGAGCGCGGCCTGTACCGCGCGGCCTCGTGAGCCGAGTCCATCCGCCGCCATCGGCTCGCCCCCTGGCGGCCCTCTCCACGGAGGAGGGCTACCGTCGCTGCTTTTTCGATGCGGAGTTCTGGACGCCTTACGTACGCTGGGTCGTCGAGAAGCAGTTCGGACGACACGACGCCGAGGTGCGGTCTGGACTCGCCGGGACACATCCCACATTCATCGCCGATGACCGGTGGGTCGTGAAGTTCTTTGGGCAGCTGTTTGACGGCGAGGCCACGCACGCGGCGGAGCGATGCATCGCCTTGCTGCGCCCGGAGCGGCACGGCATGCCGGCGCCCAGTATGCTCGCGC
>NYZG01000356.1 GCA_002687025.1 Candidatus Poribacteria bacterium | reverse complement strand
TCAGCGAGGTCGCCTATTCCGACGGCTCCGCGCCGCACCGCACCGTCTACACGCGCGATGGCGGCATCATCGACGCGCCCCGGGACGAGGAGTTCGAGGCGGAGTGCAGACGTTTCCTGACGGCAGGTCGGCCGTCCTCGTAACACTCGACAGCGACCGCGCAGCAACCAGCCGAGGAATCCCACATGGCGAGCGACGGCGTCTACTGCTTCAATACGAGCACCATCCGTAACTGCGGCCTCGGGGTCGTCGAGGAGATCCGGCTCGCCGCCGAGGTCGGCTACGACGGCATCGAGTTGTGGGTCGCGGAGATCGCGGCGTACCTTCAGGGCGGCGGCACGCTCGCGGACCTGCGCGGCGTGATCGACGACGCCGGTATACACGTGCCGAATCTCATCGCCTTCTTCCAGTGGGCGAATCCCGACGAAGCCACCCGTTCGCGAGCGCTGATAGAGGCGGTCGAGGTGTTCGAGACGGCCGAGGCCCTCGGATGCCCGAATGTCGCGGCTCCACCGATGGGCGTGACCGATCGCACGGACATCCCAATCGCAGACTTGACCACGTACTACCGCGGCCTTCTCGACGCCGTCCGTGGCATGCACGCGGCCCCGCTGCTGGAGTTCTGGGGCATGTCCAAGACGCTCGGGTCGCTCAGCGACGCGCTGGCGATCATGCGCGCGATAGACAGCCCCGAAGTGGTGCTGCTCGCGGACGTGTTCCACATGGCCAAAGCCGGCGACAGCTACGATCTTCTAGGCGAACTCGAAGGCGCGCAGCTCGGCCTGTTCCACTTCAACGACTTCCCCGGATCGCCCGAGATAGACGCACAGACCGACGCCGACCGCGTCTATCCAGGCGACGGCGCCGCTCCCATAGCCGACATCGTCGCCACGCTGCGGCGCATCGGCTACGAGGGGATGTATTCGCTCGAGCTGTTCAACAAGAGCTACGAAGAGGCGGGCGCCGAGAGCGTCGCGCGCACGGGCATCTGGAAGATGCGCGCCCTGCTGGGCTAGACCGCGCAAGGAAGGCGAAGCTATGCCCGCAAGGACACTCGTCCTCAGCAAGAACGACCAACACCACCCACTGGAGGAGTTGGGCGAGCGGCTGATGGATTGGCTCGCCGACTCCGACGTCGTCGAGACCGAGCACACCCACGACTCCGACGCCCTGGCCGATCTGACAATGTACGACCTGTGCGTCATCTGCGCGACGATGAACGAGCTGACCCCCGAGCAAGAAGCAAGCGTCCTCCGGTTCGTGCGGGACGGCGGGAAGCTCGTCGGCATCCATTCGGTGACGGTGATCGACGCGGAACGCACCGCGTTTATCGATCTCATCGGCGGCCGCTTCACGCATCACAGCCCGTACCACGAGTTCCCGGTGAAGGTCGTCGAGTCGGGGCATCCGATCATGGCGGGCGTCGCGGACTTCAGTATTCTCGACGAGCTGTACGTGCTCGACCGGGCGCCGGCGGGCGCGCACGTCCTCGCCACGGCCGAGTGGGACGGCGCTTCCCAGCCGCTGATCTACACGAAGGACGTCGGCGCCGGGACGGTGCTGTACAACGCGCTGGGTCACGACCAAGCGGCGTACGACCACGCGGACTTCCGCACGCTCGTCCTTCAAGGTATCGACTGGATTCTGGACGCCTAGCCCTACGATGTGGGCAGGACGCCGATGTCCTCGCCCGCACGGAAGGCGATCGCGTCGTCGATCATGCAGCGGATGTCGTACTGAGGCCGGAAGCCGAGAAGCCGCCGCGCCTTCGACAGGTCGTATTCGTAGTAGGTCGGCGTCCCCGACACGTTCGCCTCGATATACGGTATCCCTGTCTTCTCCGAGAGATATGGCACGGCATCGTCCCATGTGAACGCGGACGGCGCTCCCAACTGCATCACCTCGCCGCTGGCGTCCGGCGCGTCCATCGCGCAGAGGCACCCGTGGAGGATGTCGCGCACGTCGGCGATGTGCTTCTTGTGCGCACGGCCGTTCTCGTCTCGCAGGACCACAAGCCGTTCCTCGCCGCCCCACGCTGAGGCGAGTTCCGGCCGGCTCTTGAGGGCGCTCAGACGGAACTGGGGCCAGTCGAGGATCTCACCCGCGCCGAGGACCATGCTGAAGCGCAGCACGACGGTCGGCAGGCCGTAGGCGCCGTGGTACGAGACGCACATGTCCTCGCCCATCGACTTCGAGAGCGCGTACCACCCGCGTGGACGGCGGACGGCGTCGTCCTCGCGTATCGGCTCGGACAAGCCACCGGGGACGTACTTGTCGTACAGGGCGTCGGTGCCGGCGAACACGAAGCGCGTTAGGTCGTCCTGCTCGCGCGCGGCTTGCAGCGCGTTGAACGTGCCGCGGACGTTCGTCTCGAAGTAGTCGTCGTCGGAGAACGGCCCGCCGCCCTGGAACGCCGCCCCGAGGTGGTACACCACCTGGACGCCGCGCATCGCGTCGCGCACGTCGCCAGCGTCCCGCAGGCTGCCCGTGCGCAGGTCGAGCGATAGCGACGCCAGCTTCTCGACGCGCGGATCGCCCGGCCAGACGAAGCCACGCACCTCGTGCCCCTGCTCGACGAGCGCCGCGGCCAGATTCGCGCCGATCCGGCCGGTGACGCCGGTTATCAGGATTCGCATGGCGTCTGCATCACTCCCCGTCGTCGAGGGTCGGTCGGTTCAGCCGCGTGTGGTACGGCTTTTCCATGACGGCGCGTTCGCGTTCGTCGGCCCACTCGGGGACGTCGTACGAAGGCGTGTACGCCATGTTCCCCGCCGTGTAGCGTGTCAGGAGGGTCCTGCGCGGCGTGTCGGAAGTCCACGGCAGCGTCCCGTGGGTGACCGCCTCGGTGAAGATCACCGCGTCGCCCGCCTTGCAGACGATCTGCCGGACGTTCTCCTGATGCGCGAGGTACTTGCGCATGTCGGGAGGACACGGGAAGTTCGACTTGTGGCTGCCCGGGACCACGATTAGCCCGCCGTCGCCCGGGGTCACGTCGGTGAGTTGCACGCCCACGACCGTCAGGCCGTTGTGGAAGCGCCCGTTCTTGAAGATGTAGTACTGGTTCGGGTCGAAGCCGGGGCCGGACGACCCGTGGAAGATGAACCCCTCGGCGCCCTTGTCCATGGACAGCAGGAACATCTGGTGGTCCATGCGGAAGCCCTTGCCGAGTATCTCGTTCAGGTACGGCACGAGCTTCGGATGCGCCATGATCTCGCGGAACGGCAGGCAGTCAGGCTCCGGCCAGTGGAGCATGCCGCCCAACTCGCCCCTGCCGTGCTCCCCCTCCAGCGCCGGTGACTCGCCGTTGAGCGCCTGCTCGCGCGGGCGGATGCGCATGGTGTCGATGTGGTTCTCGATGGCCGCGTTAGCGGCGGCTACCTCGTCGGGCGATAGCATGCCCTCGATGACTGTGTAGCCGTTCAGGTCGAACAGGTATTTCTCGTTGTCGGTCATTCGGATGGCTCCCGTGTGGCTCTACCAACGCGCGTATGCAGGTGGACGATCATCGCTCACACGCCGCTCGATGCATCAGGCGCGCGCTTCCGCGAGCCCGAGATACTCCCTGACTTCGGCGAGCGCTTGCTCCAGTGTCATCAAGCTACCCTCCGCGAAGAGGCGGTCGAATCGCTCCGCGCCTAGCCGATCTCTCGCGTCCGCGGCCACGGAATCGGCGGACCGACTCAGCATGTGGTACACGTCGAGAGGGTCCTTTTCACGGCCGGGTTCTCTTCGCGCGCTGCCCACTCCGAACAGTTGCGCGGCGCGCTCGTGCTCTCCACGCGCATACCTGAGCCTGGCATAGGCGTCGACACACGCGAGGACACCGTGCTCATCGGCAAGGCTGTTGGAGAGCTCGGTAGCGCGAGCTATATGATCCTGTGCCGGATCGAGACTGTCGTGTAGCAGATGCAAGTCGGCGAGAGCCAAGAGGGCTTGCATCTCGCCGAGGGCATCCTCGTCGACAAAGAGCATCAGTGCTTCTTGCCAGTGAGTCCGACAAGCATCCAACCGCCCCAGCACCCGACAGCAGGCCGCGGCGCGTGCCGCGTGCCGTCCTGTGAGCGTTCCCAGCCGTCTGTCTATCCTCAGACAGCTCACCCAGGACGCATGTGCCGACACGTAGTCGCCAAGATCCTCATACAAGTGGGCGAAGTGCCAAAGGGCAAATGATTCGTGGACAGGGTTGCCTACCTTCCGAGCCGCGTCGACCGCCTTCCTTAAGCTCTCTTCCGCGTCCACGGCGGCTCCGGTGCGTCGGGCTAGGCCCCCGAGCAAGTAAGCGGCCGCCGAAGCTATCATCGGAGGCCCCACCTCCCGTGTGATTCGAGTTGCCTCGTTGGCGAATTGCCGCGCCTGAGTCGTGTCGCCCATCCTCGAGTAGGGTGCAACTAGAAAGAGCAGAGCCGTCGCGACGCCGCTACGGTCATTCGCCTGGCGGAACACGTCCAGCGCTGACCGGTGGTGGTGCACCGCGGTTTGGTAACGGCGCTCCACGGGCGAGTTACGATGGCCCCAAGAGTGTACACAGCCTAGTGAGATATGGCACCACGCGACGCACTCATCGTCGCCTAGCTCCGTTGCCATCCGAAGCGCATCCTTCGCTTCACGCTCCGCATCATCTCCCTCGGCGTATTGGGCTCGGATGAGCGACTTGCGTGCTAGCATCCACGCCATCGCTCGCGACCGCGTCCCTTGAGAGCGTTCCCAGCACCGCGCTTGCCACTCGCGTGCCTCCAACCAGTGGCATCGCTCGTTCCAATACCAACCCAGATCGGCCACAAGTCGCAGAGCGATCGCGACATCCACGTCCATCGACCACGACAACGCCTGTCGGATGTTGTCCGCCTCCTCCTCGACCATATCGAAGGCCTCGAGCTGCCGCAGGCCTTGGAAGTCGGCCTCCTGCTCGGAGACGAACTTCCCGAAATGTGCAGCGTGACGGTTCCGCACTTCATCGGTGTCGCGGACCTCGTGTGTGCGTTCCAGGCCGTATTCGCGGAGTGTCTCCAGCATCCGGTAGCGCGGGCCGTTGAGCCCTTCCTCGACGATCACGAGCGACCTATCGACGAGCTGCAGGAGCAGGTCGAGCACGTCCCACGCTTCGACGCCGCCGAAGGCGCAGACGTCCTCGGCGGCCTCCATCGTGAAGCCTCCCGCGAAGACGGATAGGCGCGCGAAGAGGGCTTGCTGTGGCTCATCGAGGAGGCGATAGCTCCAGTCCACGAGCGCGCGTAGGGTCTGCTGACGCCGAGGAGACGTGCGCCCGCCTCCGGTGAGAAGCCGGAAGCGTTCGTCTAGGCGATCATGGATCTGGTCGACAGACATCGCGCGGACCCGCGCCGCCGCAAGCTCGATGGCAAGCGGGATGCCGTCCAGTCGTCGGCAGATCGCGCCGACGACGGGGGCGCTCTCGTCCGTGAGCCCGAAGTCCGACCGCGCCTCGCGCGCGCGATCCACGAACAGCCGCACGGCCTCGAAGTGCGTCAGGTCGTCTCCGTCGGGCTCTCCGTCTTGGTCGGGCAGGGAGAGCGACGGGACGCGCCACGTCGCCTCGCCGTTCACGCCGAGCACCTCGCGGCTCGTCGCCAGGATTCGCGGGCCCGAACACGCCGTGAGGAATCCCTGAGCGAACGCCGCCGCCCCTTCGATGAGGTGTTCGCAGTTGTCGAGGATGATGAGCGTCTGCTGCCTGTCGAGGTACCGCGTGAGCGTGGTCATCAGCGTCTGTTCCGCCGAATCGCGGAGATCCAGCACGGCGGCGACGGCGTCGACGATCAGGTCGGGATTGGAAATCGCCGCGAGTTCGACGAACCACACGCCGTCGGGGTATTCCGCGAGGACTTCCTCACCGACGCGTAGTGACAGGCGTGTCTTACCCGTCCCGCCCGTGCCGGTGAGCGTGAGCAGGCGCGTCTCGCGCAGGCGCCCTTTCACTTCGTCGATCTGTCCCTCGCGTCCGACGAAGCTCGTGAGAGCGGCGGGCAGGTTGTGGGTCCGATTCTCGGCCGCCCACTTCTCCGCGAGTT
>NYZG01000355.1 GCA_002687025.1 Candidatus Poribacteria bacterium | reverse complement strand
CGCCGAGAAGCGCGGGGTCATCAGCGAAGACGCGAACATCGTCGAGCCGACCGCGGGGAACACCGGCACGGCGCAGGCGATCGTCGCGAAGGCTCGGGGATACGGCGCGGTATTGACGATGCCGGAGAACGTCAGTTCCGAGAAGTGTGACCTGCTGAAGGCGTTCGGGGCCGAGTTGATCCTGACACCCGAGGCAGACGGGATGGCCGGCGCCATCTGGGAAGCCGAGGCGATCGCGCGACGCACGGAGAACTCGTTCATGCCGAACCAGTTCGTGAATCCGGCGAACCCCGCGGTCCATCGTCAGACGACGGGGCCGGAAATCCTGGCGCAGACGCAGGAGAACATCCACGCGTTCGTGGCGGGAGTCGGTACCGGCGGCACGATCACGGGGGTCGCGCAGGCGATGAAGACCCGACTGCCGGACGCGCGCATTGTGGCCGTCGAGCCCGCGGCGTCGCCGGTGCTGAGCGGCGGGAAGCCTGGACCGACGCGCATCGACGGACTTGGCGCGGGATTCTTGCCGGACGTGCTGGACATGTCACTCGTCGACGAGGTCATCACCGTCAGCGAAGAGGACGCGTACGCGATGATGCGATTCCTCGGCGAGGAAGAAGGGCTACTCGTCGGCATGAGTTCGGGCGCCAACGCGGTGGCCGCATCGCGCGTCGCGAGCCGGATGGAGCCGGGACAGCGTGTCGTGACGATACTCGCGGACACGGGAGATCGCTACTTCAGTCTGGCCGAGCACTTCGGATAGGCCATCCCACGGCAGAGAAAGAGGTCAACGCTACGCGGGTCGAGTGGCGTGGGATGAACGAACGGAAGCAGGAAGCGCGACCACGCGTGACAGCCGCGTGCGACAGCCACGTGCGACAGAAAGAGGACGGGCATGGTAGTCGGCGAACGAGATGCCGCGGGTGACTATGACCGGGTCGGGAAGTTCGCGGCGGAACTGCGCGGCGAAACTCCGACACGCATCATCGAATGGGCGCTGGAGCGGTACGCGCCGCGACTGGCGGTAGTCTCGAACTTCGGGCCGAGCACTGTCACCGTCATCCACCACCTCGCGGAGTTGGGCAAGACCGATGTGCCGGTTCTGCACATCGACACCGGGTTCGAGTTCCCCGAGACCGAGGAGGTCGGCGCGCGACTGACCCAGCGCTACGGCATCCAGATACAGGACATCCGTCCCGAACTCACCGTCACGCAACAGGCGGAGAAGTACGGGGATGAACTGTATAAGAGCGACTCGGATTACTGCTGCTACATGCGCAAGGTGCTGCCACTCGAGAAGGTGTTGTCTGAATACGACGCCTGGGTGACGGGCATCCGTAAGAGCCAGGGGTCCACCCGCCGCGCCGCGCAGGTCGTCGAGTGGGATGTGCGGCACGACATGATAAAGGTGAACCCGCTCGCGGAGTGGGATTCCGACGACGTGTGGGCGTTCATCCGGGAGAACGACATCCCCTACAACACGCTGCACGACAACGGCTATCCGAGTATCGGCTGCTGGCCCTGCACGCGCTCCGTCGCCGAGGGCGGCGACGAGCGGTCGGGGCGATGGAGCGGCCTTAACAAGGCGGAGTGTGGGATACACCTCACGCACTTCGCGACACCACAACCGACGGAAAAAGGACGATAGCTAGCATGATTAAAAAGGGCTTCACGATCTGGTTCACCGGGCTCTCAGGAGCCGGTAAGACGACGATCTCCGACCGCCTTGTCGAGGTTTTCACCGAACGCAAGATCCATGTGGAAGTGCTGGACGGCGATGTCGTACGCACGAACCTGAGCAAGGGCCTCGGCTTCAGCAAGGAAGACCGGGACACGAACATCAAGCGCATCGCGTTCGTGTGTAAGCTGCTCACGCGCAACGGCGCGGGCGTTATCGCCGCGGCCATCTCCCCCTATCGCGAGGTCCGCGCACACGCGCGCACCGAGATCAAGAACTTCGTCGAGGTGTACGTGAAGTGCCCGTTGGAGGTGTGTGAAGGCCGCGATGTGAAGGGCCTCTACGCCAAGGCGCGCGCCGGCGAGATCAAGCAGTTCACCGGCATCGACGACCCGTACGAAGAGCCTCTGAACGCCGAAGTCGTCGTCGAGACGGACAAGGAAACGGTGGACGAGTCGGCGAGCAAGATCATTGCCGCGCTGGAGGAGTTGGGCTACATTGAGCCGTCCGCGGCCTAGTGATTCCCCAGCCCGAAAGCAGGACTGACTCATGGCACAAGTACGCATTCCAACGCCACTGCGCCGCCTGACGAAAGGGGAGGCCGAAGTTTCGGTCGACGGCGATACGGTCGCCGCGATCATCGACGGCCTCGAGGCGGACTACCCGGGCCTGAAAGAACGTATCTGCGACGACCAGGGCGAGGTGCGGAGGTTCGTCAACATCTACGTGAACGACGAGGACGTGCGCTTCCTCGACGGGACCGAGACGAAGACGGGACCGGACGACATCATGTCCATCATCCCCGCGATCGCCGGGGGCTAGCGCGTCGTGGACCTGGGTTCGTAGGGTCTTAGGACAGACAAGCGGATGTTCGACTTCAGCGACGAACAGATAAAGCGGTACAGCCGTCACATCATCCTCTCCGAGGTTGGTGGGACGGGACAGACGAAGCTGCTCCAATCGAAGGTTCTGCTGCTGGGAGCGGGTGGCCTCGGCTCGCCCGCGGCGTTCTACCTGGCCGCGGCCGGGGTCGGCACGATCGGCCTCATCGACGACGACGAGGTGGACCTGAGCAATCTGCAGCGGCAGATCCTCCACTCCACCGCGGATGTCGGGCGGCCGAAAGTGGACTCGGCGACGGAGACGCTGAAGGGGGTCAACCCGGATATCGATGTCGTCACATACCAGACGCGGCTGACCTCCGAAAACGCCATGGAGATCATCGACGGCTATGACGTCATCGTCGACGGTTGCGACAACCTCCCGACGCGGTATCTGCTGAACGACGCGAGCGTGTTTGCCGGGAAGCCGGTGGTGCACGGGAGCATCTTCCAGTTCGAGGGGCAGGTCACCGTCTTCGATCCGCGGCACGGGCCGTGCTATCGATGCCTCTATCCCGAGCCGCCGCCGCCGGACATGGTGCCGAGCTGCCAGGAAGCGGGCGTGATCGGCGTGCTGCCGGGGATCATCGGGTCGCTGCAGGCAGTCGAGGCGATCAAGGTCGTGCTCGGCATCGGTGAGCCGCTGGTCGGCAAGCTGCTGCTGTACAACGCGCTGAACCAGGACTTCCGCAAGCTGACGCTGCATAAGGACGCGACGTGCCCAGTATGCAGCGAGAACCCGTCGGTCACGGAGTTGATCGACTACGAAGCGTTCTGCGCGGTTCAGTGGTAAAGGCCGAGATAGGACGATGACGCGAACCCTCGGCATCCTCCTCACGACGAGCCCGGAGAGCGCGGACGTCCACACGGTCATTCAGTTGACGCGGGCGGCGCGAGGGCAGGGCCGGCGCGTGCGGATATTCGTTATGTGCGATGGGGCGTACAACCTCAACACCGACGAGTTCCGCAAGCTGGCGCTCGAAGGCGCCGAGATCGCCGCGTGTGGTCAGAACGCCTGGGAGCGCGGCGTCGAAGAGACCGACGACATCCCCAACCTGACGTGGGGAAGCCAGTACGACTTCGCGCGGATGACCGCCGAGTGTGACCGGGTCATCTCGTTCACCTGATTCGGTCGAGGCCCGATTCGGTCGAGGATGCAGAGCATGTCCGTCGTGACGGTGCTTGTTCGAGGGTCGGCGTTTGGGTCGCGGCGCGCGGCAGAAGCCATGCGCATGAGCGTCGGCCAGACGCTGGGCGACCACGACGTCCGGCTTGTCCTCGCCGAGGACGCCATCTACGCCCTCAACGCCGACGTGCGACCCGCGATGATCGCTGGCGGCGACGTGCAGCGGCCGATCGAGACGCTGAGGATGCTCGGACAGCCGATGTACGCCGAGTCGGAATCGCTCGACGCGCGCGACGTCGAGGAACTGCCGGCGGGAGTCGAGCGCATCGCGCGGGCCGACCTGGCCGCGATGTTGGCCGAGAGCGATGTTGTTCTGCCGTGGTAGCTCCCCGTGCGGGAGGGCCTGGCGGGAACACTTGTGCGGATACACGTGAGTGGGGGTAAGCGCGCGTGAAGGTTCTACACATCGTTCGTCGCCCCGACGACGCGTATGCCATGGAGATGATCGCGGCCCAGGACTCGTCCCACGATCTGCGCGTCGCGTTCATCCAGGACGGCGTCTTCCGCCCAACGGCTCCGACGGCGACACGATACGTTGTCGAGGAGGACTGTGTAGCGCGAGGCGTCGAGGCAGCGGCGGAATCGGTGACTCACGAGCAGTTGGTGGACCTCATTTTCGACAGTGACCGTGTCATTTCATGGTGACCGGGAAGGGCTGATGGCCACTCCTACCGCAGTCGGTTGCGAGACGCATTTCCGCGAGACCGGCGTGCTCTCCGAGATCGGGAACACGCCGCTACTGCGTCTCGACGCCGTCGTGCGCGAGCTGGGCAAGCCGGGCGTCGAGATTTACGCCAAGGCGGAGTGGTTCAATCCGGGCGGGTCCGTCAAGGACCGCGCCGCGTTGCGCATCATCGAGGACGCGGAGCGGGCCGGGGTACTCACCCCCGACCGCATCCTACTGGACTCGACCTCGGGCAATACGGGCATCGCCTACGCGATGATCTGCGCGGTCAAGGGCTACCGGTGCGAACTGGTGATGCCCTCGAACGTCAGCGCGGAGCGCGTGCGCACCGTGCGGGCGTACGGCGCGAAGGTCACGTTCTCGGACCCGCTCGAAGGCTCCGACGGCGCCCTGCTGATGGCGCGGGACATCTACGAAAACGACCCGGACACGTACTACGCGCCGTGCCAGTACGACAACGACTCGAACTGGCGGGCCCACTACGATACGACGGGCGTCGAGATCATCAAGCAGCCGCGATGCCGCGTCACGCACTTCCTCGCGAGCGTCGGCACCAGCGGCACGCTCATCGGCACAGGGCGCCGGCTGAAGGATCACGACGAGCGAATCCAGGTGTACGGTGTCGAGCCGGAGAGCGGATTCCACGGACTCGAAGGCATGAAGCACATCGAGACGGCCATCACTCCAGGGATCTACAGCGCGTCCGTGCTGGACGGGACGATCTTCGTGCCGACCGAGGAGTCGTACGACATGTCACGGCGGCTCGCGGCCGAAGACGGGTTGCTCGTCGGGAAGTCCAGCGGGGCCGCGATGCTCGCCGCGCTACGACTGGCGGACCAGATCGACGAGGGCGTGATCGTCACCGTCTTCCCCGACGGCGGGTCCCGTTACCTCAGCACGGCGCTCTTCGACGGCTGATCCCGTCACGGATACGCCGGCCTGCGCTTGGCGCCCATCCCAACCTTCCCCTGCGAGGGGAGGAGTTCCGCAGTCATAGGAGTTGGCGTTGGGCTCATTGCGAATCGCAGCCGACCTCCTTGCAGCCATGCGGGCGCACGGCGAGGAGACCTTCCCCGACGAATGCTGTGGCGCGCTTCTCCGCGAGGCCGGCGGCTCGCTCAGCCTGCGTCGGTGGACAAACATCCAGAACCAGCTCCATCGGGACGACCCGGAGAAGCACCCGAGGAATGCGCGGACGGCATACTACATCGACCCGAAGGAGTTGCTCGCGGTAACGCGCGAATTGGATGAGGCGGGCGGCGCCATCGCGGCGCTGTACCACTCGCACCCGGACCATGCGGCGTATTTCTCGGCGGAAGACCGAGCGCGGGCCGTCATCGAGGACTGGGACGAGCCGATATATCCCGACGCGGCATACATCGTGCTCTCCGTGATGGGCGGCGAGGCCCGAGACATCAAGGCGTTCGTGTGGGACGACGACGCACGGGAGTTCGTCGAACAGGACGTGGAGGCGGATCAATGAGCGCGACGGAAACCGTGACGCCCGACCACAAGCTGGACCTCATCGGCGAGGTCTGCCCCTATACGTTCGTGAAGTCGAAGCTGGCGCTGGAGGTCATGGACTCCGGGCAGGTGCTGGAAGTCGTGTTCGACCATCGTCCCGCCGTGGCGAACGTCTCGCGTAGCATGGAGGGCGAGGGGCACGAGGTGCTGTCCGAGAGCGATGTCGGCCCCGGTCTGTGGCAGATCACCGTCCGCAAGGCGTGAGCCCAATGCAGACCCTACGCTCCGATACGGACACGCTCCACACGTCGGACGATGGGCGGTACACGATCCGCGTCGTGAAGCGCCAACGGACGAAGCCGTTGCCCGATGGAGCGCGCTACGTCGGGAGACCCACGGCCCTGGGTAGTCGGTTCAAGCTGAAGGACGCCAGTGATGAGGCTCGCGCGGCCACGATCTCGACTTTTGCCGAGGATTTCGCCGATGAAGGCGCGTGGGAGCCCAAGCGCGCGGAGCGTGTCGCCGAACTGCTCGCGGAGCTACGCGAGACAGGCGAGCTTACGCTGGCCTGCTGGTGCGCGCCGAAGGCATGCCACGCCGACGTGATCTCGGAGTATCTGCTGACGCGGGCGTAGGTCCTACTACTTCCGCACGAGCGTCCGGCGCATGGCTCGGAACTCGCCGGCCCGGAGCTCGTAGACGCGCACTCCTCTCGCGACGCGTTCCCCAAGGTTGTTTCGGCCGTCGCGGTCGGCGGCGTCCTGCCTTGGGCGATAGCCTCCGAGCTCGATCCGCCGCACCCGAACGCCCATCGCGTCGACGGCGCCTCGCGGCCTGGGTCCGCGGCGCTGTGTCTACAATGCAGGCAGCCGTGTGGGTCGGAGGGATCCTTCATACCAGCCAAGAAGATCGTGTTGGGGCGGCAGCGGTCGCTCTCCTCATCGTATGCGTCGGGCTCCTCCTGAATCCGCGGGAGCAGGGGTCGGCGCCCGTGCCTGCGGACGTTGTGCCTGACGACGTTCCTATCGCGCCCCACCGGAACCCTAGCTACCTGGCTGACGCCGCCGCTCCAGAACGTTCCGGGGACAGCGGTCCTGCCGTGGCGTCTTCTGCGTCGAACATCCACGAAGCCAACTCGAGCGATCTGGACAGCAATGTGGAGGGGCTGGATCCGATCGCTCTCCAGAAGCGGCGGGAGTTGGAAGAATGGCTGGTGGAGGCCGTTCCGGCGTTCGCCGGGGTACTGACGATCAATGACCTCACGGTGGCGCCGGCCCGTCGAGAGGGCGAGAGCGAGTGGGAGCGCAAGAGGCGCGAGGAAATGGACCGCGAGTGGCTTCGCAAACGGGACGAGATAGACGACCGAGTGCTCCGCGCCTGGGACGAACTGGATCGGATTTTCCCCGGATCAGTCATTAGGACAGAATACCCATCGCCGCCCGGCATTCCACCTGCGTTCGGTCGTGACTACTCAGCCTGATCTGGGACGCCCCCTGGCCGGGAGGTGTGTGTCTGGGTTAGGGTCTCGCCATGGCCCCTCTACCATCGTT
>NYZG01000354.1 GCA_002687025.1 Candidatus Poribacteria bacterium | reverse complement strand
TGGCTCGCCGACGAGTTCAAGCGCGACAACGCCATCGACCTGCGCGACGACACCATGGCACTGCAGCGGCTGAAGGAGTCCGCCGAGAAGGCGAAGATCGAGCTGTCTAGCGCGGCGCAGACGGACATCAACCTGCCGTTCATCACAGCGGACGCGAGCGGGCCGAAGCACCTCAACGTCACCCTGACGCGGGCGAAGTTCGAGCAGTTCGTCGAGGACCTCACCCAGCGGACGTTGGAACCGTGCCAGAAGGCGCTGACCGACGCGGGCGTATCGGCAAACGAGATCGACGAAATCGTCCTGGTCGGCGGGCAGACGCGTATGCCGAAGATCCAGGAAGTGGTGCAGGAATTCTTCGGGAAGGAAGCGCATCGCGGCGTGAACCCGGACGAGGTCGTGGCTATCGGCGCGGCCATCCAGGGCGCGGTGCTCGCGGGCGACGAGGGCGTCAAGGACATCCTGCTGTTGGACGTCACGCCTCTCTCGCTGGGCATCGAGACGCTCGGAGGCGTCGTGGATAAGCTCATCGAGCGGAACACGACCATCCCCACCCGCAAGCAGAAGGTGTACACCACCGCCGAGGACGGGCAGACGTCGGTGGACATCCACGTGCTGCAGGGTGAGCGGGAGCTGGCGGCGTACAACAAGACCATCGGTCGGTTCCGGCTGGAGGGCATCCCGCCGGCGCCGCGTGCGGTGCCGCAGATTGAGGTCACGTTCGACATCGACGCGAACGGCATCCTGAACGTGTCGGCCAAGGACATGGCCACCGGAAAGGAGCAGAAGATCACCATCACCGCGTCGTCGGGTCTCAACGACGCCGAGATCGAGCAGATGGTGAAGGACGCAGAGCAGCACGCCGAGGACGACAAGGCGCGTCGCGAGGAGATCGACATCCGCAACCGCGGCGAGCAGTTCGCCTACGAGACCGAGAAGAACCTCAAGGAATTCGAGGAGACGATGCCCGCCGACGCCCGCGCGAACGTCGAGGAAGGCCTGACGACGCTCAAGGAGGCGATCGAGGGCGGGAACGTCGAGACGATCAAGTCCGCGACGGAAGCGCTCGAACAGGTGTGGTATGCGGCTTCGTCGGAGCTGTACCAGCAGGCCGGCGCCTCCGCTGACGAAGGCGATGTCGGCGACATGTCGGACGACGCGTCGGCCGGCGATGGCGATGGCGACGAGGAAGTTATCGACGCGGACTACGAAGTCGTCGATGATGACGACGACGACGAGAAGAAGGACGCGTAACGGCCCGATGCATCGACCGTGACTGGACGACCCCGGTGGCCGCGTGGCGACCGGGGTCGTTCGTGCTCGCGGGCAACGGCGCGCCGGACGCCGGCCGTCGGACCCTCAGCTGCTCGCGCGTCACGCCGTCCGACTGGCCGTCTGCGCCAAATGCGCGCGTGATCCGACCGGCGTGCCACCGGCGGTACGCACAAGGCCCCCGCGCTGGACGCGACATCATGCCCTCGTGCACCTACTGATCCCGCCGCGCGTCGCCGCCAGCGCCGATCTCCGCCGCGGCGGAGGCGGGCGTGGATTGCGGCATCGTGGCATCGGCAGCGCGTGACAACGCCAAGGGCGGCCGACTACTCGCACTGCCCGCGCACCTGCGGCGACGACCGGCCGTTGGTCATAGTCTCGTCCGAATGTGACATAATCCGAACCGTTGATGCTGGCATGGAAGCCCAAGCGAAGGACGTCCGTTTTGAGCAACGAGCAGAGCACGACCGACCCTACTCTGGACGCAGCACAGCTCGAAGTCGAACTCGGCCGTGTGCGACAGCAGCTGCAGCTCGCCCTGAAGACGATCGCAGAGATCGAACTCGACATCGCGACCATGACGCCGCGCGATACTCTCCTCCGTTGGCTCGCGGAACGGCGCGCCCTGATCACCCAGGCGGGCAAACCGTGAGGCGCGGCGTCGAGTTCGCGGCGCGCAACGCCGAGAACGTCCCCGAGTAGGCGCCGCGGCATCGGTGAGGTACCTCCGCCCGCATCCCCGTTACACGGGGGGATTGCGGGCTCTGACCCACGAACGTCCGAGTGCGGCGTGGCCGTGCTTGGCGCGGGTATGCAGGTTTCGGGAGTCGTACCTCCGGTCTGCGAGACACAGATCGACCGCGTGCGTCCCGTCATGTATCGGACGGAACACATGGCGGGTCGCGGCTGGAAGCTCGATCGTGCCGCCGGGGACTGTCTGTTCCGCCCCACTGTGAGGGCATATTCATTCACTCCCGGGGTCATTGCGCTCGTCGTTGCGCGTCGGGCCGGTGCTCGCGCGTCCGCCGCCGCGACCTCATGACGTGTGGTTGCACGGGCCCGCGTGTTCCTCCGCCGGCCAATTCGGTCTCTGGTGACAGATTGTCCGACCGGCCATCGGCGCATACCGGGCACACTGACAGCGTGGCGGATTCGGCGGCCCCAGGGCGATCGTGCCGCCGCGCTCCGCCCCGCCTCGACCCGCCCATAGAGCCGATTCACGACCGTTTGGCTTCGCCCACGAAGTTGGCGCCTATGTTGCCTACCTGGCCTTGAGCAGCGCCGTCGCGGGCATTGTGCCCCTCGCGCGGCGTCTCACGCGCCCGGGCACTGCGAACATAGGGGCGCCGAACATGGCCGACACAGCCGGCGCGACGACGGAGGCGGCGGAGACCGCGTCCGCCGATCCACGGTACCAGGCTCTCGACGCGACAATGAAACGTCGCCAATACAGGCACGATGCGCTCATCGAGGTGCTGCACGACGCGCAGGGGATCTTCGGATACCTCACGACCGACGTGCTCACATTCGTGGGAAGACAGCTCCAACTGCCGCCCAGTCACGTCTACGGCGTGGCGACGTTCTACCACTTCTTCTCATTGGAGCCTCCCGCCGAACACACGTGCGAGGTGTGCCTCGGGACGGCATGTTACGCCAAGGGCGCTTCCGCGCTTCTGGCCGAGGTCGAACGCGAAGCCGGTATCGCCGCTGGCGACACGACGGCTGACGGCAAGCTCACGCTCAAGGTGTCACGCTGCCCCGGCGCGTGTGGGATGGCCCCGCTCGTCGTGTACGACGAAGTGGCCGCGGGACACGAGACGGCGGAGTCCACGCTGCGACGCGTGAAGGGATGGTTGGGCTGATGGACCCCCAGGAATTGCGGGAAATCGCCGAAGACGAGCGGCAGAACAGCAAGCCCACACGCGTGCGGTGCTGTGTAGCCGAGGGATGTCTTGCCGCTGGATCGGGCGCCGTAAAGGCCAGTCTGGACGACTCCGTGGCGGCCCAAGGACTGGGAGACGCCGTTGAGGTACGCCCGGTGGGGTGCCTCGGCCTATGCTCCAAGGGGCCGCTCGTGCGCGTCGACCCGGACGATACGCTCTACGGTGGGGTCACCTCCGACGACGCGCCTGCCATTTTGTCGGAAGCGCAGGGCCACGCCACCGATCTCACGAAGGTCGACACGAGCCACCCCTTCTTCGCGAAGCAGCTCCCCATCGCGACGGAGAACTCCGGGATGGTCGATCCCGAGAGAATCGAGTCGTACATCGCAGAGGGAGGGTACGAGTCCCTGTTCCACGTGCTGCGTGAGATGTCGCCAGCTGACGCAGTGGGAGAGATGACGCGGAGCGGCTTGCGAGGCCGTGGCGGCGCCGGATTCCCGGTCGGCCTCAAATGGGCCACCGTGGCCAAGATGCGGTCGGAGCGCAAATACGTCGTGTGCAACGCCGACGAGGGCGATCCCGGCGCGTTCATGGATCGCAGCATCATGGAAAGCGACCCGCATCGCATCCTCGAAGGGATGGCGATCGCGGCGTACGCCGTCGGCGCGAACGTGGGCTACATCTACGTCCGCGGCGAGTATCCGCTCGCAATCCAGCGCCTGCGCCTGGCGATCCGTCAGGCGAATCGCGCGGGTCTCCTCGGTACGCACATCTTCGAGTCGCCGTTCGACTTCCGAGTCGACATCCGCGTTGGCGCGGGCGCGTTTGTGTGCGGCGAAGAGACGGCGCTGCTAGCGTCGATCGAGGGGAAGCGCGGCTCGCCACGTCCTCGCCCGCCGTACCCGGCCGAGTCCGGGCTGTGGGGGTATCCGACGCTCATCAACAACGTGGAGACGCTGGCGAACGTGCCTACGATCGTGCGCAAGGGCGCGGAGTGGTTCGCGAGCATCGGCACGGACAAGAGCAAGGGCACGAAGGTCTTCTCCCTGACAGGCCAGATCGAGAACACGGGCGTCATCGAAGTGCCCATGGGCACGTCGTTGCGCGTGATCGTCGAGGAGATGGGAGGCGGCGCGCCGAACGGCTGCCGCGTGAAGGCCGTGCAGACGGGCGGCTCGTCCGGGGGGTGTATCCCGGCGGGCGCCCTCGATACGCCGGTCGATTACGAATCGCTGGCTGCGCTCGGGTCCATGATGGGCTCCGGCGGAATGGTCGTCCTGGACGACCAGACGAGCATGCCGGACCTCGCCCGGTTCTTCATGGAATTCAACGTCGACGAGTCGTGTGGCAAGTGCGTGCCATGCCGCGCTGGAACGGTGCAGCTACAGAGGATGCTCAGCCGATTCGCCGCGGGCGAAGCGCGTGAGGGCGATCTGCCGAAGCTCGAGGATCTGTGCGACCTGCTGCGCAACGCGAGTCTGTGCGGGTTGGGTCAGAACGCCCCGAACCCGGTGTTCAGCACGCTGCGGCACTTCCGCGACGAATACGAAGCCGGTATCGCCCGCGCGCCGAAAGCCGAGGCCGCGGGATAGGCGGCGCCCAGAGGAATGCGAGGACCAAAACCATGGCTGTCGTCACACTGACGATCAACGACCATCTGGTCAGCGCGGAGGATCACCAGACCCTCCTGGACGCGGCGAAGGCCGCCGACGCTCCGTTGCCGACGCTGTGCCAACTGGACGGCGTGTCCGATGTCGCCGCGTGCCGCCTGTGCCTCGTGGAAATCGACGGATCACCCAAGCTGCAGCCGGCGTGCATGACTCCGGTCGCGGAGGGCCTGAGCGTCCGCACTGACACGCAAAGGCTGCGCGACTACCGGCGGATGATCGTGGAGTTGCTCTTTGCCGAGAGGAACCACGTCTGCGCCGTATGCGTGCTGAACGGCCACTGCGAGCTGCAGGACCTGGCGATCGAAGTCGGCATCGACCACGTTCGCTACGAGTACCTTCACCCGCATGTCGGCGTCGATGTCTCGCACGCGCAGTTCGGCATCGATGACAACCGCTGTGTCCTGTGCACTCGCTGCGTGCGCGTGTGCGAGGAGGTCGAGGGGGCCGCCACGCGGGATGTCATGGGACGCGGCACGAACTGCCGCATCATCAGTGATCTGAACGTGCCGTGGGGGCAGGCGGACAGTTGCACGTCGTGTGGGAAGTGCGTCATGGCCTGCCCGACGGGCGCTCTCTTCACGCAGGGCGCCACGACCGCGGAGATGGAGAAGGATCGCTCGAAGCTGTCCTACATCGTTCGCGCGCGGGAGGAACACCAATGGGTAAGATAAGGGTGGCCACGGAGTGGTTCGCCGGCTGCGCCGGGTGCCACATGTCCCTCCTGGACCTGGGCGAATGGCTCTTCGAGTTGGCGAAGGTCGTCGACATCGTCTACAGCCCGATTGCCGACGTGAAGGAGTACCCCGAGGGTGTTGACGTCGCGCTCGTCGAGGGCGCCGTGTCAACGGATGAGCAGGTGGCGAAGGCCCGTCTGATCCGGGAGCGCACGGGTGTGCTCATCGCGTTCGGCGACTGCGCCGTCACGGCGAACGTGCCGGGGATGCGCAATGCGCTGGGGAAGAAGGAAGTCGTACTGGAGAGGGCGTTCCTGGACCTGGTGGACTCACAGCCGCAGATCCCGTCCGACCCCGCGCTGCCCGTGCTCCTCGACCGCGTCGTGCCGCTGCACGACATCGTCGATGTCGACATCCACCTGCCCGGTTGCCCGCCACCCGCGGCGCGCATCCAGGCGGTGCTGGAGCAACTCGTGGCAGGTGAAGAGCCGCGGCTCGTCGGCCGCGAACTCCTGAAATTCGGCTGATACACGTCCGAGTGGAGACCGATCATGGCGGAGACCATCACCATTGAGCCTGTGACCCGTCTTGAGGGTCATGCGAAGATCACGGTCCACCTCGACGACGCCGGGCGGGTGGACGAGGCACGGTTCCACATCGCGGAGTTCCGTGGGTTCGAGAAGTTCTGCGAGGGCCGCCCCCTCGGCGAGATGGCGGGCATCACCGCGCGTATCTGCGGCATCTGTCCGGTGAGCCACCTGCTCGCATCTTCGAAGGCCGGTGACGCGATACTTGGGGTGCCGGTTCCTCCGGCGGCCGAGAAGCTGCGCAGACTCATGAACCTGGGGCAGCTGATCCAGTCCCATGCGTTGAGCTTCTTCCATCTCAGTTCGCCGGACCTGGTGTTTGGGATGGACAGCGACCCGTTGAAGAGGAACGTCTTCGGGATCATGCAAGCACACCCGGACGTGGCGCGGGCCGGCATCCGGTTGCGCCAGTTCGGCCAGGAGATGATCGAGCTCCTTGGGGGGCAGAAGGTCCATCCCGCGTGGACCGTGCCAGGGGGCGTGCGCGAGCCGCTTACCGAGGAGGGCCGTCAGCGCGTGCTCGCGTGGCTGCCAGAAGCGCGCGAGACGACCGATCTTGCGCTCGCCCTGTTCAAAGGCCTTCTGGACAAGTACGCGCCGGAGGCGGAGGTATTCGGGAACTTCCGGTCGCTCTTCATGTCGCTCGTCGCGGACGACGGCGAGTGGGAGCATTACGGCGGGAAAGTCCGCATCGTCGACAGCGATGGGAACACCATCGCCGACAAGCTGGACGAAGCGGACTACCAGGAGTACATCGCCGAGGCCGTCGAGAGCTGGTCGTACCTGAAGTTCCCCTATTACAGGCCGCTGGGCTATCCCGAAGGCATGTATCGGGTCGGCCCGCTGGCGCGATTGAACACCTGCACGCATATGGGCACGCCGCGCGCGGATGGGGAACTCCTGGAGTACCGCGACCGCGTCGGCACGAACGGCATCGTGACATCGTCGCTGATGTACCACTACGCGCGGCTGGTGGAGATCATGGCCGGGATCGAGCGCGTGGAGCGGCTCGTCAACGACCCAGACGTCCTGAGCTCGCGTGTCCGCGTGGATGCCGGCATCAACAACCTGGAAGGCGTGGGCGTGAGCGAAGCGCCGCGCGGCACGCTCTTCCACCACTACAAGGTGGACGAAAACGGCGTCATTCGGAAGGCCAACCTCATCGTCGCTACGGGCCACAACAACCTGGCGATGAACCGCACGGTGTCGCAGATCGCCAAGCACTATATCGATGGACCCGGAATCCCGGATGGGGCGCTGAACCGAATCGAAGCGGGCACGAGGTGCTACGACCCGTGTCTGAGCTGCTCCACGCACGCGGTCGGCAAGATGCCGCTTCACGTAACCTTGCTCGACGCCGGGGGCAACGTCGTCGACGAGGCGCGTCGGGAGTAGCTGCGTGGTCCTCCTCATCGGCTACGGCAACGACCTGCGCGGCGACGACGCCGCCGGCCGCCTAGTCGCGCAACGCATACGCGCTTACGACGCCGTAGCCGTGGAGGTCCACAGCGTGCATCAACTCACGCCCGAGTTCGCCGAGATCGTGGCGAAGACGGATCGCGTGGTGTTCGTGGACGCGTACGTCGCGGCCGAAGGCGACCCGGCGCGCGCGGTCCACATCGCGCGTGACGCGCCGGGCGCACGCCTCGACCATGTTGGCAGTCCTGAATCCCTCCTGGCGCTCGCAGACTGCGTGCACGGCAGCCGTCCCGACGCGTGGCTTGTCACCGTGCCCGCCGTCAGCTTCGACTACGGCGCCGCTCCATCGGCCACCACCCGCGTGGGCATCGACGACGCCGCAGTCCTGGCGCTTGGGCTGCTGGCCGGGATGCCCGTCACTTCCGACGAGGGCTCGGCTGTATGCACGAGGTGAGCCTTATGGCGACCGCCGTCGAGGTCGCGGAGATGCACGCGAGGGAGGCCGGTGGCACGCGCATCCGCGTCATGCGCGTGAGGATCGGCGCGGCGTCGGGCGTCGTGCGCGAGGCACTGGAGTTCGCGTTTGACGCGGTCACCGTGGGCACCATGGCGGAGGGCGCCGTGTTCGATGTCCAGGTCGTCCCGACGCTGTGCTACTGCTCTGACTGTAGCGAGGAGTTCACCCCGGCGAGCGTGTTCCGCGAATGCCCTACCTGCGGGTCGTTCACCGCGGACGTTCTGCAGGGGATGGAGATCGAGCTCGCATCGCTGGAGGTGACATGATGTGTCAGACATGCGGCTGCGGCGCCGTTGAGGGCTACGCCATTGACCGCATTCCCGCCGTCAGCGCCTCTGCGGATGACGAGGGCGCGGCGCCCGGCACTCCTACGCACACACACGATCACGATCACCGCCACGTCCCCGTGCACGTATCGCTCCTGGACAAGAACGACCGCATCGCCGAGAGCAACCGCAGGCGCTTCGAGGCCAAGGGCGTTGTCGTCGTCAGCATCGCGTCGTCTCCGGGGGCGGGCAAGACCGCGCTCATCGAGCGCACGTTGCATGACATGGCGGGCACGTTCGAGGCCGGCGTGATCGTCGGCGACCTCGCCACCGACAACGATGCGCGCCGGCTGGCGCGGACGCAGGCGCCGGTCGTCCAGATCACCACCGGGACAGTGTGCCACCTGGACGCCGACATGATAGCGAACGCGATCAAGCGGTTCGACCTGGACGCGCTCGACCTCTTGATCGTCGAGAACGTCGGGAACCTCGTGTGTCCGGCGGCGTACGACCTCGGCGAGGACGCTCGGGTCGTGCTCATGTCCGTGACCGAGGGCGAGGACAAGCCCGCGAAGTACCCCACCATGTTCCAGCGGGCAGACGCCGTCGTCATCACGAAGACTGACATGGCGGAGGCGGCGCACTTCGACCGGGACGCGGCACTGGCATACATCCGCCGCGTGGCCCCGGACGCCGAGTTGATCGAGCTGTCGTCGCTGACGGGCGAGGGGATGGAGAGCTGGCGCCACTACCTCGACCAACGCCTGAAAGCGCGGTAGGGCGCCGCCGTGACCACCGTGACATTCAGAATCGAGGGCGTCGTCCAGGGCGTCGGGTTCCGTCCGTTCGTGTATCGCCTGGCGCTGCGGCGCGGCGTCGCGGGTTGGGTGCGGAACGACTCCGCAGGCGTCACGGTCGAAGCACGCGCCGACACGGCCACGCTGGCTGGCTTTGAGCAAGCCCTTGTGGCCGAAGCCCCGCCGGCGGCTCGCGTCGTGTCGTTGCGGCGAGAGCGCGTAGCTGCAGGCGGTGGCCGCGGCCCATTCGCCATCATCCCCAGTGTCGCCGTCGACTCTATCTCGGCGTTCATCTCACCCGACCTGGCCGTGTGCGACGACTGTCTCCGGGAAATGCGCGACCCGGCCGACAGGCGCTTCGGGTACCCGTTCATCAACTGCACCAACTGCGGCCCGCGCTACTCGATCATTGAGGCGCTGCCGTACGACCGTCCGAACACAACCATGCGCGCCTTCACGATGTGTGACGCGTGCGAGGCCGAGTATCGCGACCCCTTGGACAGGCGGTTTCATGCCCAGCCGAACGCCTGCCCCGACTGCGGGCCCTCGGTTGCGCTGTGGTCTGGGGACGGGGACGAGCAGGCCGGCGGAACGCCCGCCATCCGAGCAGCCGCCGACGCGCTGCGGGCCGGCGGGGTCATCGCGATGAAGGGCCTGGGCGGGTTCCACCTCATGGTTGACGCGCGCAGCGACGCCGCGGTGTCGCTTCTGCGACGGCGGAAGCGTCGCGAGGAGAAGCCTCTCGCGGCCATGGTTCCATCGCTGGAGATCGCGCAGCGAGACTGCGTCGTGACGGACGCGGAAGCCGCGGCTCTGACGTCCCCCTGGGCGCCAATCGCGCTCCTCCGGCGACGGAACGGTCGCGACAGCATCTCCGAACACGTCGCGCCCGGATCGCCGACGCTCGGGGTGATGCTCCCGTACACGCCGCTGCACGCGCTCTTTATGGCGGATGTGGGCTTCGCGGTCGTGGCGACAAGCGGAAACCTGAGCGAGGAGCCGATCTGCATTGACGAGCGGGAAGCGCTGTCGCGCCTAGGGGACATCGCCGACGTGTTTCTGGTCCACGATCGACCGATCGCGCGCCAGGTGGACGACTCGGTCGTGCGCGTGTTCCGCGGTGAGACGACTGTTCTGCGAGCCGGGCGAGGCTACGCGCCGTTCTCGATAGACCTCGGCCGTCACGTGCCGCCCGTGCTCGCGGTCGGGCCGCACATGAAGAACACGATCGCCGTCTCCTCGGGCGACAAGGCGTTCGTCGGCCAGCACATCGGCACGCTGGACACGCCACAGGCCATGGAGGCGTACCGACGCGCGCACAAGGACTTCGCGGCGCTCTACGCTCACGAGCCGGTCGCTGTCGCGTGCGACATGCACCCGGATTACGCCTCGACAGCGTACGCGGCTGGAGTCGGCGCTCCGACCATCCCCGTCCAACATCACTACGCGCACGTGCTGTCGTGCATGGCCGAGCATGGGCTGGCCGGCCCCGTCCTTGGGGTCGCCTGGGATGGGACAGGGTACGGAGACGACGGTACGGCCTGGGGCGGCGAGTTCCTCGTAGCGACTGGCGGCAGCTACGAGCGCGTTGCCCATCTCCGTCCGTTCCGTCTGCCCGGGGGCTATGCCGCCGCCCGCGAACCGCGTCGGTCCGCCTTGGGCCTCCTGCATGAGGTCTACGGCGAGGAGGCGCTCGCAATGACCGACATCCCGTCAGTGCGGGCGTTCTCGGAGGCGGAGCGTCGCGTTCTGGGGCAGATGCTCGCGCGCGGCGTGAATGCGCCCGTGACGTCCAGTGCCGGTCGCCTCTTCGACGGGTTCGCGTCGCTGGTCGGACTGAAGCGGCGAGCCGCGTTCGAGGGTCAGGCCGCGATGATGCTCGAACATGCCATCGACCCGGCAGCCCCGTACGGGAGCTATGACTACGAGTACGACGCGGCGCCCGGCGTACTGGACTGGCGACCGATGCTGCGACGCGCGGTGGCGGACGTGATGGCTTCTGTCCCGGCGTCGGAGATGGCCGCGCGCTTCCACAACACGCTCGTGGCGATGATCGTCACGGCGGCGCGATCGGTCGGCATCTCCGACGTCGTGCTGACCGGTGGGTGCTTCCAGAACGCGCGCCTCGCGGAAGGCGCCGTGAACGCACTCGAAGCGGCAGGCATGCGGCCGCATTGGCATCGTCGCGTGCCGCCGAATGATGGCGGCGTGGCGCTGGGGCAGCTTATCGCCGGCATCGCGCGGACGGAGGACCACGCCTGATGTGTCTAGGAATCCCCGGGAAGATCGAGAGCATTGAGGGCGACGGCCTCATGCGCGTCGGCCTCGTGACGTTCGGCGGCGCTGTCAAGGAGGCACACCTGGGATACGTACCGGAGGCCTCGGTGGGCGACTATGTGGTCGTGCACGCGGGCTTCGCCATCAGCCGCGTGGACGAAGAGGAGGCCGCGCGAATCTTCGAGTACCTCCGGGAGATGGCGGAACTTGCCGAGCTCGACGCGGAAGGCGTCTGGGTATGAGATACGTCGACGAGTATCGGGACGCGGATGGCGCCCGCCGCCTCGCGGACGAGTTGGCGCGAATCACGACGCGGCCCTGGACGATCATGGAGGTGTGCGGCGGCCAGACACACGCCATCGTGAAATTCGGCATCGATGCGCTCATCCCGGACTACATCACGCTCGTGCACGGCCCGGGGTGCCCGGTCTGCGTGACGCCGCTGGAACTGATCGACAAGGCCATCGAGATCGCGGCGCTGCCCGAGGTCATCTTCTGTTCGTTCGGCGACATGCTTCGCGTACCAGGCTCGGAGCGCGACCTGCTGACGGTCAAGGCGCGGGGCGGCGATGTGCGTATCGTCTACTCGCCGTTGGACGCGTTGCGGCTCGCGCGCGAGAATCCCGACCGCGAGGTGGTGTTCTTCGCCGTTGGCTTCGAGACTACGGCGCCC
>NYZG01000353.1 GCA_002687025.1 Candidatus Poribacteria bacterium | reverse complement strand
GAAGGCGTACGCGGCGATCGTTGCCGCCACCATGAGCGGCACGTCGATCCGAATCAGCCGACGCGACACCACCAGCGGGGTTGCCAACGCCAACACGCCGAGTATGAGGAGGATGTTCGCGATGTTGCTGCCGAGGACGTTGCCGACCGAAAGGTCGCCCTGGCCCTGCGACAGCGCCGTGAGGCTGACCGTCAGCTCTGGCGCGCCGGTGCCGTAGGCGACCACTGTGAGACCGATGACGAGCGGGGGAATCCCCAGACCCGACGCGAGCCGCGATGCCCCGCGCACGAGCGTCTCCGCGCCCAGAATGAGCAGCGCGAGCCCAAGTACGAAAAGACCGACGTTGACGAGGGACAAACCGCTACGCCTCTATGGGAAACCGCCCGCGTGCTGATAAACGCGTGCGCCGTGCGCTTCCATGGCCGCCATCTCACTTGGGGCCGGAGCTCGCCAGTCCGTCAGGAGCGTGGCGTTGGCCTCCAGTTCCGCGCGGCCGTTCGGCGCCATCAACGCGACCGAGACTGACGGGTTCGCCAGCGCGTAGCGATACCACTCCGGGGCAGAGGGAGGCAGCCATCCGCGTGGGTCGTGCGGAGTCGGGTCCATCAGGGCCCCCCACCGCAGGCAGGTGTACGCGACGAACGGCACGCCTAGACGGTCGGTGGTCGGGAACACGTCCTCTTCGGCCCCGCGATGCGCAGCGTTGTACCGGAGCATGAGCATGTCCAGCGGGCTCCCCGGCGCCGATGCGATGTCCGCGGCCATCTGACGCTGATGGCTCGTGAGGCCGAGCGCGCGTATCTTGCCCTCGTCGCGGGCGCGCCGCATGGCGTCGTACGCGCCGTCCGGTTCCCGAACGCGCGCCCACTCACGAGCCGACTCGACGTAGTAGAACGTGAGAATGTCGATCGCGTCCGCGCGGAGCGCCGTCAGTGCGGAATCCAGGCTTGCCGTCGCGTCGTCTGCCATGCGCGCGGACATCTGCCATGCGATGACCACCTCCGAACGGCGCGACCCAAACCTGCGGATCGCCTTGCTCATGCCGTCTTCGTGGCCGCACCAGTTCAGGTAATTCACGCCCTGGTCGACTGCCCACAGCACCTCGGAGGGGTCCAGCGAGGTGTTCCCACGCGTGGCCAGACCGAGGCGACATACTGGGGGCAGATCGTCGGCCAGCCTAGAGCGACGCTCCACGCAGCGCCTCCTCACGCCGCAGGCTCGAGCGGGCGAAGTACTCTTGCGTCGTTTCCAGCGAGAACTCGGCGATGATGTCCTCCACGGACAGCTCCGGGTGATGCGAATACAGGACGAACCGCGCTTCCGGCGACAGGATATCTAACTCCACGGCGTCGCCGTACTTCGCCTTGATCGCCTCCCACTGCTGGTGATTCTCATCGATGTGCATGTCGGCGAAGTCCAGGTTCACACGTCTGGAGATGATCGGCTCGTACCGGTCGGACTGCTCCAGGACGTTCCCCAGTGGGTCGACAATGACGCTACCCTCGTCGGGTGTCGCGGACGCGAAGTACACCGCGTGGTCGAACGCCCAGATGCGCGTCTGCAGCCCGCCGCGATACATAGACGGGAAGCACACCAACTCGGCGCCTCCGCTGGCGAGGTCTTCGATCACATCGCGAAAGTTCAGGTCGAAGCAGATCGCGAAACCGATGCTACCGAAGTCCGTCTCGAACACCGGCGCAGACACGCCTGGCGTCACGCCGATGGCGAGTTCGCTAACGGTGGGATGCATCTTGTCGCAGATGCCGATGACCTCGCCGTCGCGGCCGATGAGGATCGCGGAGTTGTACGTCCGCCCGCCGTCCTGCCGGACGATCGGGCAAACGATGTGGCAATGGTAATGGCGCGCGCGTTCCGCCAGCCGGCCATATGTCGGCCCGGGTACAGGCTCCGCCGTGGCGAACCACATGTCACTGTCGCAACCGAGGCCCGTGAACGTCTCCGGTAGGACGATGATGTCGGGGTCGTCGTCCGCGGCACGGTCGATGTTGGCTACAGCGCGGTCGACAGCCGTGCGCGCGCGTTCCTCCGCTGTGTCGCCTGAGCCGCCTGACATGCTCACGGTAGTCACACGCGCATAGCGCGCCATCGTCCACCCTCCGCCGGGCCCGGGACTGCGCGGCTATGCGACGCACACGAGTCCGCGAATCTCCCCGAACTCCCACGCCAGCTTGCCCCAGTTTTCGCCGCCGTCCGTGCTGCGGTACACCTGCCCCAGCACCGTCGACGCGAGCATCCACTCGCCCGCGGACGCGAACTGCCACACGCAGCTATTCGTCCGCGCGTTGACATCCGCCCGCTCCCACGAGTCGCCGCGATCCCGCGTGCGGTACACGCCCCCGGTGTGGCCGGGCGGGCCGCTGCCGTTGCCGACGTACAGCACGCTCGGGTCGGTCGGCGAGAATCCCATCCCCCGGCAATAGGTGTGATCGAAGTGCTCCTTGATACCGAGCGGGAGCCACGAATCGCCCTCGTCGTCGCTGCGGAACACCTCGAAGTTGGAGCTCAGGTAGAGCGTGCCGTCGGGGGCCATCTTGATGTCGTGGACATCGACATCGTCCAGGCCGATGCGCTGCCACGCGCGGCCGCCGTCGGTCGACCGACGCGGCCCGTCGGCCTCAACGCCCGCAAACATCGTGTCCGCGTCTGTCGGATGCATGAGCAGCGACGTCACGCGCGTCTGCATGGCGCCACCGAAGCAGTCCTGCGCGATCGGGTCGCCGACGCCCTGCGTCCACGAGACGCCCGCGTCCCGCGACACGTACAGGCCGGCAGGACAACTCCCCGCGACGATCAGATCCGAATCCAGGGCCGAGATGGCGACGCTCCATATCTCGCGACCCGAGAGCTCCGTCCCACACGGTTCCCATGAGTCGCCACGGTCCGTGGACTTGAAGACCCCGACGTTGGAGCCCGCATACAGCACATCGCTATCACTCGGATGGGCTGTCAAACCCCGTATGTCGCACTCGGCCCACATGCCCTTGGTCGTGATGCGGAACGTCGCCCCGCCGTCATCGCTGCGCCACACGCTCTGACCAATCGCGCCGACATGGATCACGGCCATCTGTACCTCCCCCTATGTCCTGATGATGCGGATGCGAGCACGGTAAGGCGCCCCCGCGCCGGTGTAAAGACGCAGGGCGCCTGACGAGATAGGAGCGTGTGGCGACTACCGGCGCAGGGCCGCCGTGGACGACAGGGGCGGCACGTTGTGTGTCTTGTCCACGTATTGCGGCTCGATACGCTGCGATCGCGGCGCCCGGCCGTCCTTGATCAGCTGTTGGACGTATCGCACCGCGTCGATGAGATCCTCGGGACGCGGAGGGCAGCCGGGAATGTAGACGTCGACGGGGAGGAATTGGTCGACGCCCTGCACGAGCGTGTACGTGTCGAACACGCCGCCCGTCGACGCACACGCCCCCATCGAGATGACCCACTTCGGCTGCGGCATCTGGTCGTATATGCGCTTCAGCACCGGCATCATCTTGATGGAGATGCGCCCGGAGACGATGAGCAGATCGCACTGACGAGGCGTGAATCGGATCGCCTCGGAGCCGAACCGCGCCATGTCGTATTTCGTCGCGAGGGTAGCCATCATCTCAATGGCGCAGCAGGCGGTGCCGAACGGCATCGGCCACAGCGAGTTCCCGCGGCTCCAGTTGATGAACGCGTCGACCTTGGTGGCGAGGAAGTCGGAGTTGCCGGTCTTGGGCATCCTGCGCGAGGCCTCCCGTGATGGGCGATGTCTTCGCCGGGCGATGCTAGGCGTCCAGTCCCCGGACGAAGCGCCCTCGGTTCAGCGTGGCCGTGGGGTCGAGTTTCCGCTTCAGTTGTCGCATCAGTTCCAGCGGCGCGGTCGGGGCGCCCCACACGTCTACCAGGCGTCGGACCTCGACGGGGGCCGACACGACGACCGCGGTCGCGCGCAGCTTGGTAGTCTCCCTACGCAGCCGACCGAGAACGTCGGCGATCGACGCCGCCGACGGGGACGACAGGATCGCGTACACTACGCCGCTCGTGTAGTGGCTCAGCCATTGTACGTCCATGTCCCGCGCGCCGACAAGATCGCTGATGGCCTGCATCGCAGGGAGAACGTCGGCCATGACGCCGCCTACCTTCACGACGGCGTCGCCACGCTCCGTCGCGCTGTGCACGGCGTCGGCGAACCGCGCGCGCCAGTCGGCGTCGTCGCGGTCGACCCAGACGTCAACGGCTCCGCCCGATGTGAGCGCCTCGCGCGTGACGTTGGTCTGATGGGTGACCTGCGCTTCCGAGCCGCCGAAGCCCACCAGCACCGCCGGCGATAGGCCGCCCGCTACCTCGATGCCCCAGCGCGCGTCCCCGATGTCGAGGAGCTCCACGAACCGCGGCTCGACAGGCGCGCCGACAACGCGCCTCGCGAGCCCGGCCGCCTCCGCCCAGTCGTCCCCGACGCCTACGACGACGGCCGTCGTCTCGGGCACGGGGTGTATGCGGAACGCCGCGTCGACGACGATCCCGAGCGTGCCCATCGACCCGACGTACAGCCGCGTAGTGTCGTAGCCGGCGACGTTCTTGACGACCCGGCCGCCGCACTTCACCACGGAGCCGTCCGACAGGACGACTGTGGCGCCGAGGCACACGTCGCGCGTGGAGCCGTACGCCTGCCTCAGCGGCCCGCTCGCGTTCGTCGCGACGAGTCCACCCACCGTGGCCGACGCGCCGTTCGGGGGGTCGAGCGCGAGCATCTGCCCTTCGGCGCCGGTCTCTTCCTGCACAGCGGCCAGCGTCCTGCCCGCCTGCACGATCGCCGTCAGGTCGCGCGGTTCGTAGTCGACAGTCTCGTTAAGCTTCGCCGTGGACAGCAGCAGGACATCGCCGCGCGGCAGGTTCCCGAGCGCGAGCGCGCTGCCGGACCCCGTCGGAACAACCACCGCGTCATGCTCGACGGCGACGCGGAGCGCATCCGCGATCTGCTCGACCGAGTCTGGCGTGACCCGCACCGTAGGCCGCTCAATGCCCAGCCCGTCGACACCGTCGGAGTCGACGGTGACCGCGTCCCCGCCAAGCGCGGCGACGAACAGTGGCTCGAGCCTATCCGACGCGTCAGCCATCGGCCACGGCCTCCTGCGCGGCGGGCCCGCCGCCCGGGAAGATCTTGCCCGGGTTGCACAGCCCGTTGGGATCGAATAGCGAGCGCACGTCACGCATGATGCGTAGGTCCGCCGGGCTGAAGAGGAGGTCCATGAACGCCAACTTCTCGATGCCGACGCCGTGCTCGCCAGTAATCGTCCCACCGAGCTCGACACACTTCGTCAGTATCTCGCCGCTAGCCTGCAAAACGCGCTCGGTCTGCGCCGGGTCCGACTCGTCGAACAGCAGGATCGGATGGATGTTGCCGTCACCCGCGTGGAACACGTTCGCGATGCGCACATCGTGCCTCGCGCTCGCCTCCGCGACGGTGCGCAACACCTCGGGCAGACGCGTCCGAGGCACGACGCCGTCCTGCGTCAGGTAGCTCTTCGCCAGGCGCCCCAGCGCCCCGAAAGCTTGCTTGCGCGACTTCCACAGCAGCGTGCGTTCTTCCTCGGACGCGGCCACCTGCACGTCTTGCGCGCTGTTCGCGTTGCAGATGTCTACGATGTCCGCGGCCTGCTCCTCCATGCCCGCGTCGACACCGTCCAGCTCGATCAGCAGGACGGCCTGTGCGTCTTCCGGGAAGCCGAAGGAGAAGGCGGCCTCGACCGCGTCGATGATGAGGCGGTCCATCACCTCCAGGGATGACGGGATCATGCCGGCTCCGATGATCTCCGACACCGCCGTCGACGCGTCCTCCAGCGACGCGAACACGGCGAGCATCGTCTTGTACGCCGGCGGGTTGGGCGTGAGTTTGACGACGATCTTCGTCGCGATCCCGAGCGTACCCTCTGACCCGATCACCAGCCCACGAATATCGTAGCCGACGCCATCGTCGGAGGCGCCGCCCAACTCGACGATCTCGCCGGTGGGCATCACCCATTCCATGCCGCAGATGTGGTTCGTGGTGACGCCGTATTTCAGCGTGTGGGGGCCGCCCGAGTTCTCGGCGACGTTGCCCCCGATCGTGCACGCCTTCTGACTGGCCGGGTCGGGTGCGTAGTGGTAGCCGTCCGGCGTAGCTCGGCCGGTGATCCACAGGTTCACCACACCAGGCTCAACAACGGCCCGTTCGTTCTCGATGTCGACCGACAGGATGCGGTTCATGCGGTTCAGGCCGATGAGGATGCCGCCTGCCAGGGCTGTGGCGCCGCCGCTCAGACCTGTTCCGGCCCCGCGCGCGACAAACGGGGCCCCGACCCTATTGGCGTACTTCACAATCTCGGAAACCTGAGCGGCCGTGTCGGGAAGGACGACCACGTGCGGCGTGGCTTTGTAGAGCGTGGCGCCGTCGCATTCGTACGTCATGACGGAAGCGTCGTCGGCGAGTACGCTGTCGGCGCCTACGATCGGGGCGAGGTCCGCTACGAGTTGAGCGATGGACAGGTCTGCTCGCGCGACGTCAACTTCGTGCACGGGTTGCTCCTCGGAGCCTCGCGCGCCACGGGTACGCGCGAGGGCATCATACGGCCCCTGCCCTGGCGTGTCACCGACGGGACGTCGCGCACGTTGAGGCCCACGTTGAGCCGCACGTTGACCCGCCCTGAGCCGCTCAGGATCAGTTGCTCTCGATAACCGGACCCGATCCCGCGGACATGTTCTGGACGGAGATGAGCTTGGCCACCTCGCGCGCGGCGTCCATGAAGGCGTCCCGCTGCGGCGACTCGCTCAGGCTCGATGCCGCGGGGACGCCGGCATCGCCACCCTCGCAGATCGTCATGTCCAACGGTATCTCGCCAAGGAGTGGCACGCCGAGACTCTCAGCCGCCGCTCGGCCTCCGCCGGAGCGGAATATGTCGTAGCGTGTGCCCGTGTCCGGGGCGATGAAGTAGCTCATGTTCTCGACGAGGCCGAGGATCGGCGTGCTGGTCTTGTTGAACAGTGTGACCGCCTTGCGGGCGTCCTCGAGCGCCACTTCCTGTGGCGTGGTCACGATCACCGCGCCGGTGAGGGGGATGCTCTGCGTCAGCGTCAGATGCGCATCGCCCGTGCCGGGGGGCATGTCTACGACGAGGTAGTCGAGCTCTCCCCACGCCGTGTCCGTGAGGAAGTTCCGCAACGCGCTGTGGACCATAGGACCGCGCCACACCATCGCGGTGTCCTTGTCGGGTAGCAGGAAGCCGATGGACATCAGCTTCACGCCGCAGCTCTCTATCGGCAGCATCTTGCGGTCTTCGGATACTTCCGGCTGCTCGTCGACGCCGAGCATTATGGGGATCGACGGCCCGTAGATGTCTGCGTCCAGCAGCCCAACCGCCGCGCCCTCCACGGCGAGCGCCACGGCCAGGTTCACCGCTACGGTGGACTTCCCAACGCCGCCCTTGCCGCTTGCGACCGCGATCGTGTTCCGGACGCCGGGCAGCATCGCCTGCGCGCCCAGCTTGTTGTCGCGCGCCGTGTCCGCGCCCATGGTTATCTCGACAGTCTCAACACCCTCGACCGCCTTCACGGCGGCGTCGCAGTCGGCCTGTATCTGCTCGCGCATGGGACAGGCGGGCGTGGTCAGCTGCACGGTGAACCGGACCGTGGCGCCCTCGATCTCGATGTCGCGGATCATCTTGAGCGACACGAGATCGCGGTGCAGATCTGGGTCCTGCACCGTGCTTAGCGCCTTCAGTATGGCGGCTTCGGTTAGACCCGAGCCATCCGTGGCGGGCGCGTCGTCCTGCTTCGGCTTACGCTGAAAGATCGGCATCGTATCCCCACACGATATCGGCTATATGGACGCTCTGGGTGGCGGCGAGTCACGGAAAGTGAGAGGGGCGACGCGCCTGCGCGTCGCGCGGCGGCCGCCCCTGTAAACCGTTAAGCGTGCGTCGTGATCAGACGGCAAACGAATTGCCGCAGCCACACTGCGACCGGACGTTCGGGTTGTCGATCTTGAAGCCGGCGCCCATCAGGCCCTCGACATAGTCGACGGTGCTCCCGGCCAGATAGAGAGCGCTCTTCAGATCGATGAAGACGCTCAGGCCGTCCTTCTCGATGACCTTGTCGTCGTCACGCGCCTCGTCGAAACCGAGGCGATACTGCATGCCGCTGCATCCGCCGCCCACAACCTGGACGCGCAGCCCATAGCCATCGTAGCCTTCTGCGGCGATGAGCTCGGACACCTTGGACGCGGCGTGTTCCGTCACCGTTATCATTGCCATAGCATCCTCCGTACGTTCGGGTCAGCGCCCGGCTGCTATACCTATATTGGGCCCCGAAATGTGGCTCTGTCAAGGGCCACGACCCGATCCGGGACGCGGTCCTTGCGCGCGGAGCGACGGTGGGATACGGTCGCCGGGAGTACCCGCGAGCGGCGCCGCAGCCGCATTCAGTCGGAGAGCCGATGTCCGGGAACATGATCGGAGCCTATGGCCCTTGGGCGGCCTCTCTGGTCGGCGATGAGCCCGCCGAGCTCTCCTATCGCGCGGGCTCCTGGCCGGACCTGGATGAGTGGCGAAAGGCGGCCCGCGTCAAGTTCTCCGACCTCGTGGCGCAGCCAGAGCGCGGCCCCACGCCCAGAACCACCGTCGAACGGGAATACGAATACGACGGCCTCAAGGTCGAGGAGCTCTCGTGGCGCCTGCCGTACGGCCCGGCGACGAAGGCGTACTTCCTGAAGCCGGCCGGCGCCACTGGCCCGTTGCCGGGCATCGTCGGCCTGCACGACCACGGCGGGCGCAAGTACTTCGGCCGGCGCAAGATCACGCGTGTGTCGGATGAACGCCATCCGATGATGTCCGAGCACCAGGATCACTACTACGGCGGCGTGCCGTGGGCCAACGAGCTTGCCAAGCGCGGGTACGGGGTGCTTGTCCACGACACGTTTACCTTCGCGAGTCGCCGGGCTCTTCTGGCCGATGTGCCGGAACGCATGCGGCAGGGGCTCGACGACGAGGCGCCGGAAGAACCCGCCAACGTCGAGGCCTACAACCGCTGGGCCGCCGACCATGAAGAGATCATGTCCAAGTCGCTGTTCTGTGCGGGCACGACCTGGCCGGGCGTGTTCCTCGCCGACGACCGAGCGGCCTTGGACGTCCTGTGCGCGCGCGCCGACGTCG
>NYZG01000352.1 GCA_002687025.1 Candidatus Poribacteria bacterium | reverse complement strand
TGATCCGACTTACGCTCCCATGGCGCTAGTCTGCTCTGTCATCCCTGCCAGCGAGTTTAGCGCGAAAGGAAGATGCCATGGCCGATGTCACGCAGGGCTTGGAGCGGGTAGCGGTCGCCGAATCCCGTATCTGCTCAATCGATGGCGAGGTCGGAGAGCTCATATACCAGGGCTACGACATCCAGGACCTGGCCGCGAACACCACCTTCGAGGAGGTGGCTTACCTGCTGTGGCGCGGCGACCTTCCTAGCAGCGCAGAACTGTCGCGGCTGAACGATCAGTTCGTCGCTGAGCGCGACGTGGACGACGCCGTATACGACCTGGTGAGGGCGCTGCCCAAACATACCGTGACGATGGACGCGTTGCGTACTCTCGTCTCTCTCCTTGCGAGTTACGACGACGAGATGGCCGACAATTCGCCCGACGCGAACATGCGCAAGTCCGTGCGCCTGACGGCGAAGATACCCACGTTGCTTGCCGCTGCGCATCGGGCGCAGAAGGGCCTGGAGCCGATCCGCCCCAAACCGACCGGCGGAATCGCGTCCAATTTCCTGTACATGCTTAGCGGGAGCGAGCCCGACGAGTTCGTGGCCAAGACGCTCGACACAGCGCTGATCCTGCACGCCGAACACGGCATGAACGCGTCGACGTTCTCCGGCCGCGTGACGTGCGCGACGCTGGCCGACCTGTATGCAGGCGTAACGTCGGCGATAGGCACGCTGAAGGGGCCGCTGCACGGTGGGGCCAATGCTCTTGTGCTGGAGATGCTAGGGGAGATCGGCGAGCCCGAGAAGGCGGGCGACTACGTCGCGCGTGTGCTGGATGGCAGTCACACGGTCGGTAGTCTGGCTCCCAAGCGCATACCGGGCCTCGGACACCGCGTCTACAAGGCATTGGACCCCCGCGCAACCGTCCTCCGCGGCATGTCGCGCACCCTCGGAGAGCGCGCCGGTGATCTGCAGTGGATCGACCTGTCCGAAGCTGTCGTCGAAGCGTGCGAGGCGGCGGGATTGTCCCAGAAGAGCGTCTACCCGAACGTCGACTTCTTCTCGGCATCCACGTATCAGACCATGGGCATCGACACCAGCCTGTTCACGCCCGTGTTCGCCATGGCGCGGATCACGGGATGGACCGCGCACATCATGGAGCAGCACGCGCAGAACCGCCTCATACGGCCGCACGCGGTCTACGTCGGTGAACGTGGTCGCGTAACGACGCCCATCTCCGAGCGATAGGGCGCACGGAGCACGCGCATGTCCACCCTTCGCGCCGGGGTCGCCTCTAGAGACATCACGCCGCCGGTCGGCGTGGATCTTACCGGCTACGGCGGCCGACCCACTGGCTGCACATCCATCCACGATCCGCTGTATGCCCGGGCCCTCGCCCTTACCGACGGCGACGCCACCGTCGTGCTGGTGTCCATGGACGTTCTGGGCATCAGCTTCGAGTTACGCGACCGCTTGCGCGAACGGGCGATGGCGTCGGGCCTTCCCCCCGCCGCGCTGGTTCTGAACGCGTCCCACACGCACGCCGGCCCCGCCACGCAGCGGCTACGCGGACTGGGCGAACCCGACGACGCCTACGTCGAGCTGTTCGCCTCCCTGACGACCGATGCCATTGAAGCCGCGCTACACGATGTGGAACCCGCGCGGATGGACATGACCCGCGTGCCCGCGCTCATCGGTCACAACCGGAGGCAACACCGGCCCGACGGGCGTACGGTGCTCGGGCACAACCGCGTTGGCGCGGTAGTGCCACACGCGGACGTGCTGCGGGTGCATAGGACCGACGGCAGCCGACTGGCAACATGGTTCGCGCACGCGTGCCACCCGACAACCCTCGGTGGTGACAACCTCGCCGTCAGCGCGGAGTTCCCGGGCGTCGCTGTGCGGGACACCGAGCAACTGCACGGCGGGACGGCGCTCTTCGCGCAGGGGTGCTGCGGCGACATCAATCCGACGCAGCGCGGGACGTTCGAGGCGGTCGAGGAGAACGGGCGCACGCTGGCCGCGGCAGTGGCCGCCGCAACCGCAGCCGGCAAGAGTGAGGCCACCGACGTTACCCTCGCGTCGCACATCCATGTCGCCGACGCGAGTCTGCGGCCTGCCCCCCCTCAGGACGAGTTGGACGCGCGGATCGCTCAGTTCCAGGCCGATGCCGTCGAAGGCGTGAGGGCTGGCGTCGACCGTGGCAGGCAGAGAATGCTAGACGCCGCGGTCGAGTGGGCGACTGAGGTGCGGGCCGTTGCCTACTCCGGGCGTGAGGCTCCCCGGACGTTGCCTTTCGAGGTCCAGGCCGTCCGCATCGGAGACGCGGCGCTGGTGACGATGCCCGGTGAAGTGTTCGCCGACATCGGCGCCCGCATCGAAGCAGCGTCGCCATTCCGCCAGACGACCGCGCTTGGGTACACCAATGGCTGCCACGGGTATGTGCCCACAGCCGCGGCCTACGCGGAAGGCGGTTACGAGGTGGACGACGCCATCCGCTACTACGGGTCCCTCATGTTCGCCCCAGCCAGCGAGAGTGAAATCCTGACGGCAGCCGCGCAGGCCCTGGGCGCGGTCTCGGGGGAGACCGCGTGAGTCAGTCTGCCGCCAGCACGACTGCAACGTGGGTCGCGATCGCACTGGTCGCCGGCGCCGCGCTCCTCGGTTGTGACCGCAATGCCCGGTACATCCGCGACGCGGCGAGCAATGACCCGGCCCGTCAAGTACCGGCAGCCGAGTGGCTGGCGCTGCATCCTACGCCCAGCGCCCTCGACGCGCTCCAGATGGGCATGCAATCCACTCACCTCGACGTCCGCGTCGCAAGCGCCCGTGCCATCGCCGCAACGGGCGATACGCGCGCGATGCTGGACGCGTCTCGCATCCTCCGCGCCGACGCCCTGGGCGAGCATCCGAAGGCGGCCGAGAAGGCGTTGGAGGGGATGCGCGCAATCGGCGGCCCAGCCCTTCCTGATCTCATCACGGTGGCCCTGCTCGCGACGGAGGGATACGTACGAGCGCTCGTGCGCGGGACCATCGCCGAGGCGCTGGTTTCGGCGTCGCCCGCGGAACGGCGTGCAGCGACCGTCTCCCTCCTGGACGGCGTCGCGGAGTCTGACGCGGACCTCTATCGCGCGGCGTACGGAGCGCTCGTCGCGTTCGCGCCTCTGGTGCAGGACGAACTGGTTGACCTGGGATTGGCTCACCAGAATCGCCGAGTGCAGATCTCGACGATGATGGGGATGGCCGACGCGGCGTGTGTTGGCGCGGGGCCGGCGATAGCGCGCTTCCTCGTGAGTGCCGACGCCGTGCTGCGGGCCGAGGCCGCGCGGTCGCTTGGGGCCTTGGGCGTCACTGCGGCGCTGCCGGAGCTACAGCGTGCCGCGACGTCCGACCCTGTGCTGGATGTGCGAAAGGCGGCCCGCGCCGCCGCCGCGGCCATCCGCGCATTGCTGCCACCCGACGGGGACTCGCAGCCATGACGGACCTCATGCTCCCTCCGGATCGTCTCGTCACCGACACATTGGTCATACGATCGTTCGACGTTGGCGATGGGCCGGGACACGCCGAAGCCGTCACCGCGTCCTACGATCACCTCCGACACTACATGGAGTGGGCAAAGCCCCGCCAGAGCGCGGCGGAATCGGAGCTGCTCTGCCGGCGATTCCGCGCGCAATACCTGCTGCGGCAGGACTTCGTCCTGGGCGTGTTCGACCGTCGGTCCGAGTCCCTCGTGGGGGGCGCTGGGTTCCATCTCCGGGGCCGAACGCTGGCGACGCAGTACGCGGAGATAGGGATGTGGATTCACGCCGCGCACGCCGGCCGCGGCCTGGGCACACGCGTCCTTGTGGCGCTACTCCGGTGGGGGTTCAGCGAGTGGCCCTGGCAACGCATCGAGTGGCGGTGCGACGAGGAAAACGGGGCAAGCAGGCGCGTGGCTGAGAAGGCAGGAATGCCTCTGGAGACGCGGATGCGCAATGACGCGACGCCGACAGGCCGCCGCCGCAATACACTGATTTACGCCGCCCACCGATCGGAATGGGACGCCGAGACGCGCCTTGCAGGCGTCCTGGCCTAGCCCTACAATCGGGCCGCCGCTGGCGCCCATCCTCGGCGCGGCGGTCGCACTAGGAGCACACGTTCGCATGGGAATCTCGCCTCACGAGCGGCACGGCAACGCGCTCATCGTTACGCACTACGACCTCGACGGATTCGTGTGTGGCCTGTGCCTCGCCGAGGCGTACGACCTCGGCGGCAGTCACGTGCGATTCGTGAGCTACGGGGTCCCTAGGAGCCGCATCATTGAGGCGGCCCTGCGTGAAACAGAGGCCGATTCAGTCTACATCTGTGACGTCGGTCTCGATCCGGCGGACATGACCGCCCGCTGGGCGCGCGACGAGGATCTGTATCGCGTCCTATTCGACCACCATGACTCCACAGCCGGACTTGACACGTCCGCGTTCGATGAATGCCACGTCGACACGACCGGCACGCGGTGTTCCGCGGACCTGGTGTACGAATACCTGAAGCCGTCCATGCCGCCCTTCATGCGCGAGAAGCTCAAGCACTGGGTCGCCCTGGCGCACGACAGAGACCTGTGGGTCAACAGCGACCGGCAACTCGGGCAACGCGTCTCCTGGCTGCTGAAGGACCGAATCCACCAGCGGCTAGAAACCGCCCTGTCCACGTCCTCCCCCGGCGAGTTCCTACGCCGCCTGAACGGCAAGTGGAAGCGCGGCGAGGACCTGTTCCGCGACGCTGTGGTCTGCGCTACGAACACCGCGTGTCTGTTCGACGGCCCGCCGCTGCCGATCAAGGTCGCCTACGTGAAGCGGGACACCTCCGACGTTGCAGAAGAACTCCAGGAAGGCGGCCAGCTGATTGTCCTCCTGAACCTGTTCGGGCAGCAGGTCGGCGTCAGTTTGCGCACCGATCGGGACGACATCGACGTGTCACAGGTCGCGCAGCGCTGCTTCGGCGGAGGCGGACACCGGATGGCCGCTTCGGGGTTCGCGAAGTCCAGCCATCTCGTCGGCGGATTCCAGGCCGTCCGCGACGATGTCGCCTCTGTCGTCACGGAGCAGCTCGCGGCCGGCGGGGCGTAGGGCCGCGCGCGATGTCGGTCCGTCGGCGTCGTTGACTGCGGCGCCCGACGACTCCTATACTCGCCGTCGCCCGCCGAACAGAGCGGCCAACCGTCTCACGAGCAACAAGGAACACGGCTAAAATGGGCGACAACCTTCGCGTTGGAATAATCGGCCCCGGTGGCGCCGGACGTGGGAACACAATGGGCTTCGCGACGCGCGACGACTGTGACGTAGTCGCGGCGGCCGACGTGAGTCCAAACAGTATGGACGCGTTGGAAGACGCGATGGAAGAACGCGTCGACGGCTACTCGCGCGGAACGCTGGCCCGCTACACGGGCGAATACGAATACTCCGAGATGCTGGCCAAAGAGGACCTCGACATCGTCGGCGTCTTCTCGCCGCACTCCATGCACGACATCCAGGTCAAGGCCGCCATGCGGGCCGGGTGCTCCGTCATTGTTGAGAAGCCGATGGCCAACTGCGTGGGCGATGCGATCCTGATGCACAAGATGGCCGTGGGCCTCGGTGTCCACCTCGTCGGAGGGTACCAACGCCACTACGAGCCACGCTACATCACGGGACGCGAGGTCATCCAGTCGGGCCAGATAGGCGAGCTGGAGCGCTTCGAGGTGTACCTAACGCAGCGTTGGGGTGGTGGCGGCTGGCGGGGCGATCCTCGCTTCAGCGGCGGCGGCCAGCCCAACGACTCCGGCAGTCATCTGCAAGACATCTTCATGTGGATGACCGGATTCCTCCCCGAGTCGGTGTACGGCACGACCGACATGATCTTCGAGGAGGACGGAGAGGTGATCCCCAAGCAGGTCGAAATCAACTCCTACTCCGACGTTGTGATGGAAGGCGGCGCGGAGGGCACCGTCACGATCGTCGGGAACACCAACGTCGGATTCGAGGAGTGGGTGATCCTCGAGGGGTCCGAGGGCACGCTCACCATCAAGGACGGCATGTGGCTCAGCCGTGGAGACGGCGATCCCGCCGAGGTCGAGGCCACCCGCCCCGATGGGTATCCGACCGGCAAGGTCGAGCAACTCGTCGGCCTCGTGAAGGGAGAGCATGACCGGAACTACACGTCCGGCATCAACGGGATCCGGACGAGTTGGCTAACCAACTCGATCCTCGCCGCGGGCCGCGGGCCCGAGGACAAGAACCACGTCGATTGCGACGCGCTCATCGAGGGCGAGGGGTCGTCACGCGATGAGGTCAAGACGCTGATCGCGCAGGCTGCCCACTGGCACGGCATGGAGTAGTCGGCGACGAGTATATCGGGCGGGCCTGCCGGGCCCGCCCGTTCAGTAGATGACTCGGACGTGTGGGCGATCGCCGTTCACGCTCATGTCTACGGCCACGCCGTATGTCTCGCGCACCACGTCTGCGGTTGCGACATCGGCCACCGTTCCCTTCGCCGCGACCTTCCCCGCCTTCAGGAACACGAGACGGTCGCAGAAGTGGAACGCCAGGTTAAGGTCGTGCAGCACGACCCCGACCGTCCACCCCCGCTCCGAGACAAGAGAACGAAGCGCGCGCAGGATCTCGCTCTGGTACTGGATGTCCAGGTGCGATGTCGGCTCGTCGAGGAGGACGACCGACGCGTCCTGGGCGAGCAGTTGCGCCAGGTACATCCGCTGACGCTCCCCGCCACTCAACGTGTGAGCCGCGCGCTCTTCCACGTTCCCCAACGCCATGTCGCGTAGCGCCGCGTCGATCGCCTCCTCGTCGTCACCCGTGACCGACGCGTAGATCGGGCGGTGGCAGAACCGACCCATCGCCACGATCTCGCGCACGCTCAGCTCGAGGGTGGTGTCGGGATGCTGCGGCACAACGCCGAGTCGCCGCGCGATGGCGCGTCTCGAGTACGTGCCGATACGCGAGCCGTCGAGGAGGACGTCTCCCTCGGTCGGCGCAAGCGTCCCAGCAAGCGCGCGGAGGAGTGTGGTCTTGCCGGCGCCGTTCGGCCCGAGGAACCCGGTCACGCACGCGGCGTGGAGGTCACAGGATACGGAATCGAGGATCGTGCTGGGTGGGAAGCGCACGGTT
>NYZG01000351.1 GCA_002687025.1 Candidatus Poribacteria bacterium | reverse complement strand
GGTAAGGGAATCATCGAGTTCAGGAAGGGCATCCGAGGGATCGAGGAGGAGATCGAATCGGCCACGAGCCCGACGGACGAGGCGACGTCGTACAACGAACCGGATGACGATCCGCAGGAGGCGACGGCGCCGAAGTTCGGGTCCCTCGTGGTCGCGGTGAGCCCGCCCGATGCCGAGGCGCGGATAGTCGGTGGGCCGCCCGCCGCCGAGAGCCTCCTGAAGACGCTACGCGTCGAGCCCGCCGGGTCGGCCGA
The DNA here is from genome assembly GCA_002687025.1 of Candidatus Poribacteria bacterium. GTDB lineage: Bacteria > Poribacteria > WGA-4E. The sequence continues at coordinate 7,060 of NYZG01000351.1, read as the reverse complement.
GCGTCGCTACCACCTACCGATGGGCAACTACCGCGTGCACGTAACGTGCGACGGGTACGCCGACGCCGATCGCAAAGTCTCCCTGACCGAAAACGCCCTGCGCATCAGCGTAGAGCTCGCCCGCCAGTAGGCTTCGGCTGGCTGCATAGGGACCTGGGTCGGTGGGCTACTTGGGCCACGCCCCGCTCAGGGCGGAATTCGCCATGCGGGCGTAGTACATCACGATGGCGAGCACGATCATGGCGATGATGGCCTGGGTAAGCCATGGGGCCACTCGCGATGTCCAGCACGACTCGGCCTGCCCCGACATCGCCGGATGCGGCGGCAGACGACGGATCGCCGCCATGACCCGGGGGACGAAGTCCGCTGCGGGTGGAATCGTCAAATACGTGTCCAGGGCGGCGTCCATCGAAGCGGCGGTGAAGCCCGCCTGTCGGAAGCTGTACGAAAGGCGGCGCTCCGCGATGCGCACACGTCGGGCCACCCACGTCGGTGGGACCCGCAACGCCTCGGATATGTCGCGGTCCGAGGCATCGGCCATACGTCGCATCACGTATGGCGTTCGCAACCTGATTGGCAGAGAGGCCAGCGCCTCGTGGGCGATTCGATCGCCCCGCGTCGCGTCCGTCATTCCCGTCCTACTTCCCCGCGCGGCGTTGCATCGCGCAACGCTCTCATACTATAGATGCGCCAACCGGCGCGATTCAGACACGAAAATGGCCGATTTCCGCTGAACACATGGCGGAACGCAATCCACGTGCCAGGAAATCAGCGGGCACAGGGATGCCGTCTGAGGCAACAGATGCTTGCGTCGGGACCGGCTAGCGTGGCGCGAACAGGCGCGCGAGATTGCCGCCTTTGACCTTCGCGCGGTCCGCGTCGGACAGGTGGGCGAGGTGGTGATCGACGATCGCCGGGTCGCCGCTGCCCCACACGAGTCTGTCCGGCCCGAACGCGTCGGCGACCTGCCGGGTGAACACGCGCGTCGATGGATACAACGGCTCGTCCTCGGCGAAGTGGCCGAGGCCCGATAGCTTCATCGTGACGCCGTCGTACCGTGCCAGGTCGATGACGTCGGAATACTCGACCGCGTCGCCCATATGCGGCTCCGCGAGATGGTCGATCAGGACGGTGGTCTCGGGCATCTCTTCGAGCGCGTCGCGCACCTGCGCCGCGTAGTTCGGGCCGATGTGCAACTCGACGATCAACCCCAGGTGGACGGCCGCGCGCCACAGCCTGCGGACGCCTTCGTCGGCGAAACTGTCGAGGTACGTCGCCTTGCCGCGATGGGCGTGGAAGCGCGTCGAGACGATGCGTGGCTGCAGCTCGACGAGGTGGCCGAGTTTGTCGGCCGCCCCGGGATCGCCGGGATAGAACAGGCTCGTACCGAGCAACCGATCCGGTTCCCGCTCCAGGCAGTCCAGGACCAGCCTGTGGTCGTCGCCGTACGGCTCGGGGTGCACGAGGACCGCCCGGTCGATACCGAACGTCTCCATCCGTTCCAGGTAGGCGGCCAACGGGTCGGCCTCGAACCGCGACGCGTCCGGCGTGTACGCCGCTCGCGGGTGGAACGGGTACCGCGACGTGTCCGAACTGAACATGTGGGCGTTCCACTCGATGATCACGTCGTGTCCTTCCTGTGCACGGAGCCCTACACCGGGGGAATCAGACCCAGCGCGGTGGGTACCAGCGATGCCGCCGTGCTCTGGATGTACACGAGCCGCGCCTGACGCCGGAGAATCAGCCGGTCGTCAGAATCGTCCACCGCTTCGATGCCTGTGTCCGGGTTGCGCGAACCTCGCGCGGCGAGGACCACTCAGGTCTTCTCGCGCGCCTGATGCACGCCCAGACTGCCCAGCCAGAACGGCACGGAGAGGCCGAGACGCCACCACCTGTCCAGGCCATACAACACCATCGCAAGTCCGAGGAAAGCGCCGACCACAAGCGTGACGACTCCCATCGTCAGACGACGCCGTCGCTCACGCGGCCCGATGTTCACCACGGCGCCGCTATCCAAGGAGCGTGATCCTCGTCGTCATGGCGACGCCAGGAGCGCCGTGGCGCCGACTCGACTCGCGGGGCTTCTCTCCGCCGGCCGAAGATCGCCAGATTCAGGATCGGCGAGCATGGGGTCCACGCCATATATGCCGTCGACTTCGTCGGTGGGGAGGGTCGGCCGGCTCGCGGCGGGGTCGTCCAGGCAGTGCCACCAATTCCGCGCAAAGGAGAACGTCGCGGGTTCCGTGTTCGGGCCGATGTTCACGCCGCCGGAGGCCCACTCGTCAGCCCGGAATACGATGAGGTTGTCCGTGAACGCGCCGCCCCGCGACGGCACGAACGTGTCGTGACGCGTCTCCTGCAAGATGCGCAGGGCCCATCGGCCGGGCCGGTAGATGGTGTTGTAGCGCACGATCGCGCCGTCCACGCCGACGAACGCGATCGGGGCCATGCCGCCGATGAATTCGTTCCCCTCGACCAGGATGTCCCGCGCCTCGGCGTTCACCGGCTCCGTTCCATCGACGGCGACGGGAGGCCTGAAATACGGGAACCCGGTGCTGCCGCCGACGTTCACGGCGCGCGAGCCCGGATGCTCAAACCGATTGCCGCGGACGACAATGTCCGACGTCCCGCCCTTCATCTGCACCGCGTTCGCGGAGACGTCGTCCGAGTAGCGAAAGACGTTGCCGACGATCAGTCCTCGATGGCAGCCCACCATGTCGATCGCGGACCCGCCGCTGCCCCAGCGTTCGACGTGGCATTCCTCGACCCGGAAGTCGTCCAGTCCCGACAGCTTGATGCCGTCGCGATTGCCGTCCGGGCCTACGTCCGTGACCGTGAGGCCGCGCAGGACGACGTCGTGCGACGGGGTGTCGTAGGAGCCGCCATCGTCGATGTTCAGGCCGTTCGTGGGCGAGCCCCGGAAGGTGAGATCCCGCAGTTCCAGATACGCGGCGTCGGAGAGCTGCAGCGACCGGAAGACAGGCGGATCGTCTGGGTCCACCGCAGCGATGACGATAGGGGCTCCTTCGGCGCCCTGGACATCGGAGAAGTGCATGCTCTCGGGGTACTCGGCGGGCGCGACGAGGATGGTCGTGTTCGGCCCCGCCGCGGCTACTGCCTGCCGAAACTGCTCGCCGTTCATCACCGACTGCATGATCGCCGTGCTCTCGACGGTGACTCCGCTGCCCGGGTTGATCCGCACGATCGTCCCCGAGTCAGTGATTTCGGCCTTGCCGCTGCCAGCTCCATCTGCCATCTCGGCGAATGCCGCGAGGCACACGGCGCACACAACCACGCCCGCCCCGCGCTGCAATGTACGTCGCGTCTCGCCAGTGGGCGTCCAACGCATCATGGTTTCGTCCCCGTGGGCCTGGCCGCGTGTGCATCACCCTGTGTCTACCACCACACCGCGGCAGTCACAACGGCGCGCGACAACGGCCCGCGGACGGATGCTATACTCGCCCGCGCGCATCTCGCGCCTCTGCGGGAGCGACACGGCACGCGGCGATCATCAGCAGGTAGAGGGGATCCGCATGGACCTGGGTCTGACGGGCAAGGTGGCGGTCATCACGGGAGCGGTCGGGGGCATGGGCGAAGAGTGCGCGCGCATCCTCACCGACGAGGGCGCGAAGATCGTGCTGGCGGACCTCCGCGACGAGGGCGGCGAAGAACTCGCGCACGAGCTGGGCGACGCGCTCTACGTCCACACGGACGTGACAGAGCCGGAGGACATAGCGCGCATGGTGGGCGCCGCCCTCGGCCGATTCGACACGATCGACATCCTCATCAACACGGCCGGGATCGGCGGCCGGGGCGTCGCGTCGGCGGCGGATGTCGAGGGATGGGATCGCCAATTCGCCGTGCACGTACGCGGCACGGCGGCGTGCATCAAGGAGGTGACCGATCGCGCGATGATTCCCAACGGCTACGGCAAGATCGTGAACGTCTCCTCCCTGTGCAACCACAGCGGGCAGGGAGGCATGAGCGCGTATTGCGCCGCGAAGGCCGCGATCAGTCAGCTCACGTTGGGCGGCGCGCGGGGTCTCGGCCGACATGGAATCAACATGAACTGCGTCTCCCCCGGGAACGTGCGCAGCCCGATGACGGAGTGGATGTTCTCCGACCCGGGCCGCGAGGAGAGCGTGCGCAAGCAGGTCGTGTTCGGGCGCATCGGCGACGCGCGCGACATCGCCTACCCGATCGTCTTCCTCTGCTCGGATCGCGCGGGATGGATCGTCGGCGCCGACCTGAACGTGTCGGCGGGACAGGTGATATACTGACGCGCGCCGAACGTCGAGGCATGTCAGCAGTATTCTTCTGCACAGGACTTGGAGGATGCCCGCGCGCATGAAGAAAATCGCCGTACACACCGCCGCCGGGCCGGACGCCGCGATGACGGAGGAACGCGCCGGGTTCGACGTCCCGGACGTCGAATTCCGGCTGGCCGGGAAGTGCCGCACCCCAGAGGCAGTGGCCGAGGCCGTGCGCGACGCCGATGTCGCCCTATGCGGTTCTGAGCCGTACACGGACGCGGTGTTCGCCGCCGCGCCGAAGCTGAAGATGGTGATCCGGTACGGCGTCGGCGTCGACACGGTCGATCTCGACGCCGCGACGAGACACGGCGTGATGGTGGGTCACTTCCCGGACTTCTGCATTGAGGAGGTGGCCAACCACGCGCTTACCCACATGCTCGCGGGCGCCAAGAAGTTCGTGATTCAGGATCGCGCCGTCCGCGACGGTAAGTGGCGCGGCTTCTCCCTGGCGCCGATGGGCTCGATTCACGGCGAGACGCTCGGGCTGGTCGCCTTCGGGAACATCGCGCGCGCGATGGCGAGACGCGGTCAAGTGCTTGGGATGTCCGTGATCGCGCATGACCCGTACGCCGACGCCGACGCCTTCCGCGAGGCCAACGTCGAGTCGGTCAGCCTGGAAGAGCTCGCCGCCCGCTCCGATTACGTCTCGTGCCATCTCCCTCTGAACGACGCCACGCGGGGAATGCTCGACGCGACGTTCTTCGGCCACATGAAGCCGACGGCGTACTTCATCAACACCGGCCGCGGCCCCGTCGTGAACGAGGCGGACCTCGTCCAGGCGTTGCGAGAGGACGGCATCGCGGGCGCGGGCCTGGACGTGTTCGAGACCGAACCCATCGGCGCGGGCCATCCCCTGTGCGCGATGGACAACGTGACGCTTACAGCTCATACGGCGGCGTATTCGGACGCCACGCGGGTGTCGCTGTCGCGTCGGTTGGCGCGGGATGTCCTCGCGGTGTGCCGCGGCGGCGTGCCGGAGTTCGTCGCCAACGCGGCCGTTCTCGACCGCCGCCGCACTTGAGCGGGTCGGATGACCCCCGTGCGGCGGCGTTGGGCCGAAGCCGTTGCGGCGTTAGTTTAGCTGCGTAGCCGCCAGCTTCCCGTAGATCTCGACCATGTCCACGAAGGCGCGCCGGTACCCGTCCTCGTCCGCGCCGAGGGAGCCTCGCGCCAGCTCGACCGCGTCGTCGAACGTCGCGTCGCCTGCCGCCGGTGAGTCACGGAGCAGCATCCCGAACAGCGCGACCGCCGCCGAGAACTGGAAACAGTCCGTGCAGTCGCCGTCGCCCGCATCGGAGGCCACAGCCTGCGTGATGAGCTTGCTCACGTCGCCCTCGGGTTCCTTGTAGCGGAGCTTCACCGTGAGCATCTCGCCGGAGCCTTCGGCGGCTTCGCTCAGATCCTGCTCCTGGTACTTGAGCGGGATCTGTAGGCCTTCGAGCTCGGGCGAGTCCGCGCCGCGTGGGATCACTTCGTAGAGCGCCGTCACCGTGTGACCCGCTCCCAACTCGCCGGCGTCCTTCTTGTCGTCCGCAAAGTCCTCGGCGGCGAGCAGGCGAGTCTCATAGCCCACGAGTCGATACGCCGCGACATGCGCCGGATTGAATTCGACCTGTATCTTCACGTCCTTCGCGATGGTCTGGAGCGTCGCGCCCATCTCGTCGATGAGGACCTTCTTCGCCTCGAAGATCGAGTCGATGTAGTGGTACGCGCCGTTGCCCTTGTCCGCGAGCTTGTGCATCTTCGCGTCTTTGAGGTTGCCCTCGCCGAAGCCGAGGACGGTGAGGAACACCCCGCCTTCGCGCTTCTCCTCGATCATGCGGACGAGCGCGCCGTCGTCGGAGATGCCGACGTTGAAGTCGCCGTCGGTGGCGAGGATCACGCGGTTGATGCCGCCGGGGATGTAGCTCTTGCGCGCGAGTTCATACGCCGTCCGAATGCCGTCGGCGCCCGCGGTCGATCCGCCCGCTCCCAGGCTGGCAACGACTTCCAGTATCTGCTGCTTCTCCGCTCCCGACGTCGGTTCCAGGGCAAGACCGGCCTGCCCTGCATAGGTGACGATCGCGACGCGGTCCCGCTTGTCGAGTTCGCCCACGAGCAGTCGGAACGCCTGCTTCAGGAGGGGCAGCTTGTTCGGCGATCGCATCGAGCCGGACACGTCCATCAGGAAGACGAGGTTGCTTGCGGGGCGGTCGGCGTGGTCGACGCGCCTCCCCTGCAGACCGATGTGGACCAGGCGATGGTCCGCCCTCCACGGCGCGTCGCCGATCTCCGTGTATACGGCGAACGGCGTGTCGCCCTCGGGCTCGGGGTATGCGTAGCGGAAGTAGTTGATCATCTCCTCGACGCGGACGGCGTCGATCGGCGGCTTGTCGCCGCGGTTGATGAACCGGCGGATATTGCTGTACGACGCCGTCCCCACGTCGATGGCGAACGTGGACAGAGGATGACCCATGGGCGACCGGAAGCTGTTGTCGGTGATGGCGTCGTACGACTCTTGCGTTTCGCCGGGCGACACGAAGTAGTGCAGGCCGGGCGCGTCGGCAAACTGGCTCATCGCGCGACCCGAACTCATCGCGCTGCCACTCACCCTAGTACCCGCGCTGGTGTCCTGCAGCGCGTCGACCGACAGACGTCCCCGCGCTGGCTGTCTGGCCGTCTGTAGCCGTTCGAGTGTGGCGAGTCCATGCGGCGCGGCCTCACTCTCCGACGCGGTGGCCGCCGTCTTCCCCTCGCGCGCCTCCTCC